>CAZCNK010000028.1:0-2153 GCA_964500345.1 Candidatus Woesearchaeota archaeon
TATCTGTAATGGAAAAACTTGCAAGAGCTGGGCTGATCCTAGTCCTCATGATGATAAAGATGAAAAGGCACTTAAAACAATAAATTGTGAATGGAAAGAAACTTGTGCAGAATGTAAGATCAGTAAAGGATGGAGTGGGATATTTGGAAATGGTTGTCCTAGTGGTGAAGTTAATAGTTGCGGCGAATATTCTTGTGTGCTTACAAAACCTGGAAGAAATGGTGAGACTGTGTACAGTGATCCAATACCTTGTAAACCCACATCATAAACTTTTTATTTTAGTTAGGTTAAAATGAAAAAAAGTAATTGGAATTTATTTCTCCTTGTAGTAATTATTTTTGTGTTAATATACGTTTTTCAGTTTTATACTTCAGTAGGATATTTGACTAGAGATGAGAATCTTAGAAATATAAAAAGAATTGATTTTGGAAATGATCAACGTGATGAGGATGAGCCAGATTGTTCTTGTCCTTTAGATAATCCTACGAACGATAGATGTAAAGCTGATGATAGTGAAGGTGTTTGTAAATCTCAAACTTGTGACAAAACTACTTGGGGTCCTTCTGGCGAGTTTGTGAAGTATGAATTGAAAAAATGTGAATATAAAAAACCACAAGATTGTAATCTACGTTGTGATGTACCTGATAGCAGCTGGACAGTAGACAGTCCTTGTCCTCCACAGGCGTATGATTGTTCTAATAAAGATTGCCATGCTGCTAAAAGGGTACCAGGAAGAAAAGCTCTAACTGATTTTTTTCCATGTATTGATGAATGATTCTTCAAAAAATTGATTAAATCTACTGGGATTCTGTATTAAAATCTATTAAAGTATTTGTTTTAATAAACCGAAAAATTTAAAAATCAACTAAAGTTAGGTATATATATAACTTTCGTTGATGCTAAAGATATTAAGATGATACCAATAATATTGAAGTTAAAAAGAAAGTCGCATAAAGAGATAGCGCAAGCTCAAGACATAATTATAGAAGAGCTTTATAAGGTATTTAGTGATGCTGTTCTGCATGGTGGTACAGTAATATGGAGGTGTTATAAAGGCAACAGGTTTTCTGAAGATATAGATATTTACATAAATAGGGATGTAAAGAAAATTGATTTGGTTTTTAATAATCTCAAGAAAAGGGGTTTTGATATACTTAAGAAGAGGATAAAGCAAAATTCTTTATTTTCTGTTTTAGAATATAATAGATCTTTAGTGAGATTAGAAGGAATATTTAAGAAAGTAGATAGCATGTTAAAGGAATATGAGACTGTTGATGGGAATTTAATTATGGTTTATGTACTTACAGTAAGCCAATTGGTAAGAGAAAAGATTTCAGCATATATTGAAAGATTGAAAATTAGAGATTTGTATGATGTCTTTTTTCTGTTGAGATATTTAACAGAAGATGATTTTAATATAATCAAGAGAGATATTGAAAATTTAATTAAGAATTTTGAAAAACCTATAGATGAAAATGAATTGAGAATATTAATAATAGAGGGAATTGTACCAGATGTTAATGAAATGTTTGAATATATAAAAAATAAAATTAAAGGAAAAGCAATTAAATAATTACAAATGGGTAAAATAAAATACCTGCGGGATATTGAAAATTTATTTAAAAAAAGCCCTGTTGTTAATTCAGATTCTTTGAAAATTATTATAAGGAATAAAAATAAAAAAATTAAATCTTATTTAAAACAATTAATAAGGAATTTAATTTTAAAAGGTAAAATAAAAAGATTGGCAAAAGGATACTATACTATATTTGATGATCCAATTTTAATTGTTTTCTGTATTAAACCTTCATATTTAGGATTACAAAATGCTTTAAGTTTTCATAATTTTTGGGAACAAGAAACAATTCCTATACTAATAACAACAAGAAAAGTAAGACAAGGATTAAGAAAAATATTTGGAATAAATGTTTTAATTAGGAGAATTAATAAAAAATATTTTTTTGGTTTCAATTATTACAATGAAAATGATTTTTATCTACCCTATTCAGATATAGAGAAGACTTTGATAGATTTGGTTTATTTTAAAGAAAAATTAAATAAGGAGACATTAGAAAATATTAGAAAGAATATTGATGGTGAAAAACTTAATTATTATTTAAATAAGTATCCAAAGAAGTTTCAGGATAAAGTTT
>CAZCNK010000028.1:2163-11912 GCA_964500345.1 Candidatus Woesearchaeota archaeon
TTGGACTTAAAATTTTATCCTAAAAAATTTAGAAACTTGGTATTGAAATTATTGAGATATTAAATACCAAAAAGATTATTAACATATAGCTATTGCTTTTTTTAATGGGAAAGGAGAAACAGGAAGAAGTTTTTGTCATTGGAGCAAAAAGAGCTTGGGAGAGGATTAAGTATAGTGGGATTTATGATTTGCAGAGATTATTAAATTTGTTGAAAAAGTATTTATTAGATAGGAATTATGATTTGGATCAGAAAGAGCATACTGAAAAAATAACAACAGCTGGAAAGGAGAGTAAGATTGAATGGGAGGCATTTAGAAGAGTGAGTGATTATGTGAAATTTGTGATAGGCTTTGAGGTGTGGATTTTGAGGAATGTTGAGGTTGTGATTGAGGAAGATGGGAGAAAATTAAGAAGGCAAAAAGGGGACATAGAGCTTAGATTTAGGGCTAGCATTAAGAAAAATTATAGAGGGCCTTTTGGCAAGGGAAATGCTGGGGAATTTTTAAGGCAGACTTATGAGAAGTATATTATTAAGAGTGTTTTGGAAGATTATGAAGATAAGATAGATAAAGAATGTAGAGGAATGATTGAGGAGGCAAAGGAGATTTTGGAAACTTTTAAAAGCAGGTGAGATTTATTATATTATAGATTTAAATTGAGATTTATTATAAATTTATTATAAATTTGGATGGTGAGAGACGAGAGATGCCAGAAAGGGATTATGTTTGTGATAGATTGAAAGTAGGATTTGATGGAGTTTTAAGCTTGGATGATCTTTATAGGATGATTAGAAAATGGTTTTCTCTTTATAAATATACTTTTTCTGAAATTGATCATAAAAACATTAAGGGGGAGAAGAAGATTTTTTTGAAGCTGCGAGGAAGCAGAAAAGTTAGTGATTATATAAAGAATTATATTGAATTGGAGATCACTGCCAAGAATGTTAATGAATTAATTGAGAAAAAGACTAAGAAGAAAATGTATAGATGCGAGGTTGAATGTGTGGCAACTGGATATTTACTTAAAGATTATGAGGAAACTTGGACTAAGGAACCTTTGCTTAAATTTTTAAGGGATGCTTATGATAGATTTGTTGCTGGGAGCAAGTTAAGGGGTTATGAAAAAGAGTTGCTTGGAGAGGTAAATAAGCTTCTGAATGAGATAAAGGCATTTTTTGAGTTGCAGAGGGTTTAATTATTTTTAGATTCTATTACTATCTTATTGCCAACTTTTGTTATTGCTATTTCTGTCTTTTCATTTAATTTAAATTGCTTTTCTATGTCAATTGGAATTCTGAATATTAAACCTCTGCCGCTTTTGGATAGATGCCTGTAGAGTTTTAAAGGCTCTGGCCAAACTCCTAATTTTCTTGCACCTAAAATAGCTCTTTGTGTCTCTTCTTCATAAGGAAATTCTTCATTACAATTATTGCATCTTTCCCCTTTTATTATAAATACATATCCTTCAATCTCTAATATTATATCTTCTACCTGAATTAAATCTCCTTTTTCACATATTAAACATTTTTTCATTTTCCTTCAGCTCCTGTTATTATAAAAATCTCTTTATGTTTTTCATCCCTTATGAAAATTATCTTTCTACTTTTTCTTTCGGCTCTAACATAAGCTTCATATTTGTATTTTCCTACTTTATCAATCCTGTATGCATCTTCTAAATCAGCCTTTAAAGTGTAAGTGTCGTAATTCCATTTTCTCATCCATGTTAGTATGAAGTGTTTGCTGGGCCTTATTTTGTAATCATTTAAATTCATATTTTTTCACTACTTTTTGTGATGCTTTTGTTATATTTAAATTTAACTATTAGCTTTTGGTGTTTGTTAGGGAAATTTTTAGAATGCAGAAAAACTTATAAATAGTAATTCTTACTTTGAAGTTATGAAAATTTTGGAGAGAATAGTCTTAATGGGAGCATTGGCTTTAGGATGCGATAATGTAGATAATCAAGAAAAGGGGTTTGAGGTTAGTAATTTGCCTAGCGGTGTTTATACTAAAAATACAGACAATTTTGGTATATTGCAAGTAAACGCAAGATTTCCTAGAGCTTTAAAGAGTGCAAGTTATTTTGTTGATGGAAGAGAGTATAAAATGGATATTAGAGAAAGGGATGGAAGAGGTGAAGCTGTTGCTAGAGAGTATTTATCACCTAATTTTCTTGATGAAGGCAGGCATGAAGTTAGGTTAAGGGGTGTTACTGTTGATGATAAGATATATGAAGAGAGAAGTGAGTTTAATGTTGATAATACTAATCCTAGAATAAGAGTAAAGAGAGAAAATGGAAGACTAAATATAAGAATAGAGGATAATTTCCCTGGATTAAAATATAGCTTGTTTGCTGTTAGGGAAGGTGAGAGTAATGGAGAAGGTAATGGAGAAAAGAGGAAAATTAGGAAAATTGAAGATTATGAGATTTTGAGAAAGAAAGAGACTGGAGTGGAGATAAATTTAAATATTGACAGATTAGCAGATGATGAGAGCCTTTTAGTTTTGGTTAGTGATTCTGCAGGAAATATGGGTAAGCATGAAGAAGGGTGATTAAAATATTAGAGAAAAGAGGGAATTTAATTTTGGTATTAGTAATTGTCTTAGCTGCTTTTTTTCAGATCTTTGAAAGTGGAAATTTGAATCCAAGGGTTGTTGATGGGCCAACAATAGAAATTATAACGCCAAATAATCGGCAGATTATTAATGATTATTTTGGAAGAGGAATTACAGCTGAGATAGAAGGTATTCCGGTAGAGGATGTCAATAGGGTATATTTTGAGATCGACGGGAATTTTTATGAGGGAATAAGAATAATTGAGACTGAGAATGTTTATTATACTGATTTAATTCCGATAGAAATTGCTATTCCGCAGATAGATGAAACTACTTTTGATGTGGGGATTTATTTGGATGAAGGCAATCATTATGCAAGAGCGATAGTAGAGACAACTTTCGGAGTTTTAGAAGATAATATCAATTTTATTGTTGATAGAACTAGTCCTGTAACTGAAGTAAGTGATTACGGTAGTCAAATAAAATTAATTTTTTTAGATAATAGAGAAATAGCTGATTTTAGCCTTATTAGATTAGATGAAAATTATAATTATATTGGAGAAATAACAGATTATTCGATTATAAAACAAGAATCGAATTATATAGAATTGTTGCTGGATGATTCTGAAATAGGGGAAAATAATTTTGTTTTTCCTCTTGTATATGATGGTACAAACTACAACTCTGTTGATGGAGAAACCCAAACTGCTTCAGATTTTGATCATAGAAGCAGTAATCTTGTAAATGAAGATAATATTAATAACTATGAAGATAAGATCAATAACGAAGATCAGTTGAGGAGTTTAGGTGAAGGAATCACTGGATTTCAATCAGCATCTGGAGAAGGAGGTTTGATTGCTCCTGTTATTATTAATATTCAGGAGTGGGATGCAGAGGGAGTTAAAAATTGGTTTTTTTCCGGAGAAGCAGAAAGAATTTTAAAAGAAATAAAAACCGCTAATCCTGGATTAAAAATTTGTGGTATTACAAATAGCATTACTACAATACCAACTAGTTTGAGAGATTTAGGCATAGATCCAGGAAACCCCTCTCTACACAATCTTGTGCTTGTAATTAGGAATATAGTAGAGAAATATCCGTGGCTAGCTAATGCTAGAAATTGGCCGATCATAAAAGTTAAAAGTTTACCGTCTGTACCTGGGTTTAATGATTTGGCTGGTCTTACAAGCTATGATGATGACAGATTTTCTTTTACGACGTTAAGTGAAAATAAATTAAATCAGGGAGGATTGTATAATTATGTGCCATTTCATGAACTAGTACATGAAATCTTACGTGGTGATTACTCTAGCATACCAGAAGTAGATAGTTATGGGCATAATAAGCTAGATATGTTTACAAGTTTACCAGATGGTTATTTAATGAATAGTGTTAACAATCGATTTGTAGCTACAAATCCTTTAGGTTTAGCTATTATTTTAGAATATAAAATTGGACCAAGGCTAACACCTAATCAAATAAATGCTATTAATTCTAAGATAGATTCTAGTTATTATTCTTGTAGATCTGGAAAAACTGGTGGAAAGAGCAAAGATTGTGAAAAACAAAACGTTAATTATTGCAAGCAAGGTAAATGTCCTGAGGGTAAGGTATGTCAAGTACAAGGAGGAAAGTGCGGGTGTGTTACTCCAGGAGATGTTTCAACAGGTACAGGAAAAGGAGGTTCTAATAAAGGACCAACAACTGGCTCTGGGAGTTAATGAGCATCTAATTTTTTCAGTTCCCCAATTTTTTAGCATAGCAAGATTTATATATGGGCTTTGATTTAGAGGTTATAGCCCGCCATTGTGAATACCTAATGGAGTGCGGCTATTGCCAATGCAATGAGCTTAGGGGTTAGTGATGCGGGCAAAATTTAAAGAATTAAATAATTAAAGAAATTAAATAAAATCAAGTAAAATCAAATCAAAATAATGTTTATAGAACAAGGTTCATATTTGCTTTATATTTGAGAAGAGGGGAGAAATAAAGAATTGAAAAAGGTGGTTTGGATTAAAAGGGTAGAGTAAACCTTGTTCTTTCAAATAAAAATTATATGTTGATAAAATAAAAATTGAATAAGAATTGTTGGTAAAATACTGGTGGTAAAATGAATTTAAAATTAATCTTTATTGGAGGGATTCAAAATGGGAAAGATAAGCCCTGTTTCAGCAAAATATATAGTTCATGTTCAAATTCAGATAGAAGGAGTAGTGGAGAGACCGGATGTAATTGGGAGTGTTTTTGGGCAGACTGAGGGTTTGCTTGGTGCTGATTTGGAATTAAGGGAGTTACAAAGATCTGGCAGAATTGGAAGAATAGAGGTAGAGCTAGATACTAAGGGTGGAAAGAGTACTGGTAATATTATAATTCCTAGTTCTTTGGATAAGACTGAAACTGTTTTGATTGCTGCTGCACTTGAGACTATTGAAAGAATTGGACCTTGCAATGCTCGAGTAAGGGTTGAGAATGTGGAAGATATAAGGATTTCTAAAAGAAAGGCTGTAATTGAAAGGGCCAAGGAATTGTTGGGTAAATTGACTCGCACTGTGCTGCCTGATTCTAGAGATATAAGGGATGAGGTTGCTGATAGTATTAAATTGATGGAGATAACCGAGTATGGAAAAGACAGATTGCCTGCTGGTCCTGGTATTGATGAAAGTGATGAGATAATTGTTGTTGAGGGTAGAGCAGATGTTTTGAACTTATTGAAAAATGAGATTAAGAATTGCATTGCCCTGAATGGAACTTCTGTGCCACAAACAGTAATTGATTTGAGCAAGAGGAAAATTGTTACAGTATTTGTTGATGGTGATAGAGGAGGAGATTTAATAATTAGAGAGTTAAGTATGGTGGCTGAGATTGATTACGCTGTTAAAGCTCCTGATGGTAAAGAAGTGGAGGAGATAACAAAAAAAGAGATTCATAAGGCTTTAAGAAGTAAGGTAGCTGTTGAGCAGGCTAAGATGGAGATTAAATTAGAGAATCATAGAAAGGAATTGGATCATAGGGATTATAGAAAGGAATTGGAAAAGCCGAGAGAAATGCCGAGAGAAATGAAAGAGATAGCTGGGAAAGATTATCATAGAGAGTTTCAAAAGAATAGTTTGGTGAGAAGAGAGAATTTAGATTTTAGAGGAAGGCAGGTTATTCAGAAACCTGCGTTAAAGAAATTTGTTTTGAAGAAGGGGGAGGAAGAGAGATTTAGGGAAATGTTAGATGATTTGATTGGAACTAAGGGGGCTTATTTATTAGATGATGGTGCTAATATACTGGGAAAAGTTCCTATGAGTGAATTAGGAAGTACAATTGAGAGCTTGAATACAGGAATTTATGCAATTGTTTTTGATGGGAGCATTACAAAAGACATAGTAAGTATGGCAGAGAAGAATGATGTAAAGTGCATTGTCGGAATGGACTCTAATGTTAATCCTGAGGAAACTAGAATTAGTGTTATAACTAATAAAAATTTATTGGTTTAAGTTTATGGTTTAATTTTTTTGAGATTTGAGGATTTAAGAATTTATAATTGAAACATAAAATTTATGTGATATAAAATTGGAGTGATTGGAAATTGGGGTGATTAGATGGAGTATTTGAAGAGGAGGTGGAGTTTTTTAGAGAAGATAGCTGTTGCTGGCTTGATATTTATTGTGATGTTTGTGATTGGCTATTACACTGGATTTTTGAGGGAGAATTGCAAAGACAATGCGGAGTGTTTTAATTCTAGAATTTCTAAGTGCAGGGCTAGTGAGGTTTTATTTGCTAAAAATAATAATTTGTACAGGTATGAAATAAGGAGCTCTGTTTTTGGTTATTGTGAGATGAAAGTTACTTTGGAGAGGGTTGAGGCTGGAGCTGGGCAAGAATTTAAAGATTTGCAAGGTAAAAGTATGAAGTGTGAGATTCCTAAGAAATTGTTAAATGAAGTAAGTTTGGAGAAATTTGATGACATGATGAAGTATTGCCATGGAAGGTTGAAAGAGGGAATTTATGAGATAATTATAAACAGGATGTATAGCTTTTTAGTTGGTCAATTAGGGGATGTTGTGAAGGAGATTAAAAAATTTTAGTTTTTGTGAGGAGAAGATTATTTTTAGATAAATTGCTTTTCGGATTTAATTAGATTTGTTTTTTTCTTCTTGATTTTGGTTTTTAGATTCTTCATATCTTGATTTCATCCAGGCTGCAAATTTTTTAGCTTGAGGGCTTTGATCTAGAAAAGATTCTCTGCCTACTCTGTTATCTTTATAGCCAAACATTCCGATTTCGGGAGAATAGTATGTTATTCCCCCTATTCTGACAGTTGGAGATGCAGCGAATCTGTAAATTTTTATATTCATATTCGTTTTATATACTTTAAGTTTTTTTAATTCACTTTTGTAGGAGATTAACTGTTTAAATTTAATTGAAGTGACAGACAACTAAGAGTGGATGAATAAACAAGCAAAGAGTTTGCTCTGACTTTCCTCCACTTCGCTACCCTGAAAGCATCACTTAAAATGATTAAGGCTGCTTTGAACAAACAATAAACAAGCAATCTTTGTTTTCTATTCCTAGCCTGACCTGGTTCTCATAATAAATGATCAATCAGGACAAAGTATCGTTGTACAGTCAGAGGCTCATTACTTATTTATAAACCGCCTCCTAGCTATAGCCCCACCGTGAAGCCCGTTTGTGGTGAGAGGAATAGGGCTAGATTCCCGGCATAGTCTGTCGAAAGTAATAAATAGAGAATTCTTTTAAAGTTTATGGTTTAGCATGATTAGATATTTCTTAAAAATAAACTTTTCTTGAAGAAGAAACTAGCTTGGCAAAATATTCTTGTTTTGACTTATAAATATTAATTCTGAAGCTATTCCTCTGCCGATGTAGAATGAGGAGAGAGCTGAGATCTTTGTGAAGATGTCTAGAATTCCTTTTTCTTCTTCGTATCTTACTAGAGAGGCTTCTTTTATATTTGCGAGTTCTTTTGTTATGTTAACAGCAAGATCTTTATTTCCTAAATAGTCTATTAAACCAATTTCATGGGCCTCTTTTCCTAGGTAATAAATTCCTGATGCTAGATCTTTTAGTTTTTCTTTGGATATATTTCTGTTTATGGAGATTTCATTTACAAATTCTTCATGGACTAGGTTTAGTTTTTTCTGCAAAATTTTTCTTTCTTTTTGAGTTAGTTTTTTGAATGGAGAGGAAATATCTTTATATTCCCCTGTTTTTATTGTTTCATAAGAAATTCCCCAGTCTTTTAAGAAATCTGAGAATTCTAAATAAGATGAAATAACTCCTATTGAACCTGTGATTGAGAGAGGATCTGCTATTATTTTATCAGAGGCAGAGGCAATCCAATAAGCTCCTGATGTTCCAATTTCTCTGATGAAAGAGACAACTGGCTTTTCAGATTTTTTTACTTCATCTGCTATTTCTTTTGATGCAATTACTGTACCACCAGGGCTGTTTATTTCTAGAATTATTCCCTTTACGTTTTTTCTTTTTATTGCTTGTTTGATTAAATTTGTGATCGTTGATGAACTTGCTGTTTTTCCTGAGAATGGAATTGAGAATTGTTCTGATGTTGTGATTGTGCCTTCTATTGGAATTATTGCAATTTGGTTTTTTAATGATATTGCCATTGGAAAAATTAGCATGTTTGAAAATATTGTGCTGACTAAAAAAATTCCTAAGATCGTTAAAATTATAATTGAGATTTTTTTTTTTTTTAATTTATTTTTTTATTATAACTTTATTCTTTTCTTATGACTTCAGTTTGAGATATAAGCTCAAGATATCTGTAATGGATTGTTTTGAGGAAGAAAAGGCTATCTAAAAGTAAGAGAAATGAAGAAAATTTTGATAGATTCCTTATTAAGCATTGTTTAAATGTTAATTGTTTAATAAAGGAGATAACTTTAATTTTTAATAGCATTTTTCCAATGGTTTGGCCTAGGAAATACTCCATGATAACAAAATAAAGAATTATTAATACAGCTATAATTATTGTTGCTAGGATCATCTCACTGGTCATCATTGAAATTTTAAATATTGATGGGCGATTTTCTGTAAATTGATATAAAGGGTAGACGATAATAGTAATGACTATTGTATCTATGAAGTATGCAAGGACTCTTCTCCATAATGGAGCATACTTTTTTTTATGCGTTAAGATTTTTTTTGAGGGCATAGCTTTCAGTTTTATTTTTAGTTTTTAAACCTTTGTTTTAAAAAGTAATGTTAGTGATTAAAATTTAATTAAAAAAAGGCAATGTATTCGTATGCTATGCTGTTTTTATTTGTTGAGTGGGCATTTCCAGTTTCTTGAACAATAAATCCTCCATTAATCACTTTTAAATTATTTCCAGGATCTGGGACAACACACCATCTTTCTGTATTGTCTGCACATTCATCATGGAGTGCCATGTTACTTATTCTATAGAAAGGCATTCCATTTCCGTCGGTTCTTGCAACCCAAACTGCTTTTGGTGTTCTTCCTAAAGATCCGATTATTGTTATTTCCCTATTAGGTGCACCATTTCCAACATATGAACCAGTTTTAATTACGCTTGATAGATCGTCTTTGTCCAGAAGTTGATTGTTGTTTATGGCTTGTTGTAAGCTTGTTTTGGTTTGGCCTATTTTTATTGGAATAAGCCCTTGGCTGAGGATGTCTCTTAATAAAAAGGTTTGTTGGCCTTGGCCAATGTCTATTGTAGCGTCTACTTCACCACTGCTATGGCCCATTATTTGTGGATCTTTGCCGCCGTAACCTATAACAATGGCTGCTAAAATCAAAATCACTAGAATGTAAAAATGCCTTTTTTCAATTTTAATTTTGATTTCCATTTTTAATTTCCTTGTAGTATTAACTTTAAATTTGTTCTATTTCTCTTTTTTTGGGTTATGCAATTTTAAAGGACTAGTGTTCCTGTTTTTAGGCAGAATGCAATTGCCTGAACTTTTCTTTTTGTTTGCCCTGATGAGCATTTCCAACCATTTGGTGTTGGCTCGCTTTTTTCATCTAGATTTGCATCTCCTCCATTGTCTACTCTGATGTCCCAACTGCATGTTCCACCAATTGGAAGGAAGCCTGAGGGGCAGGTTGCTGTTGCAGTAGTTGGATTACTGAAGTATCCACTCTGGACAACTGTAAAAAAATTTACAACATTGCCTTTTGTGATAAATTCTCCCTCATTAAT
>CAZCNK010000029.1:0-6418 GCA_964500345.1 Candidatus Woesearchaeota archaeon
AAATCAAAAGCATTCAATAATAATCTCTTTTGCCTCTCAGCCATCATTAAAATCTTTTTCTGATTCCAGATCTTTAAAGTCTCTAAGCTTCTTTTTGTTTTTCCAATTATCAATCCCGAACCAGTGCAAGGAGCATCAAGCAAAATCTTATCAAAATTTACTCCAGAAAATTCCTCTCCTAGAAAGTTTGTAACAATTGAATTTGCAACTCCGCATCTAATTAAATTTCCAGTTAAAATCTTAAGTCTCATATCATCAAAGTCATTCGCGAAAATTATCCCTTTATTCTTCATAATTGCAGCAATCTGAGTTGTTTTTGCACCTGGCGCAGCACACAGGTCTAAAACAATCTCTCCAGGTTTAGGATCTAAAACTATTGCAGGAATCATAGATACAGAACTTTGAACAAAAAAATATCCTTTCCAATGCCAATCTAGATTTCCAATATCTCTTCTTTCATCATGACTATAATAAAATCCCTCATTGCACCAAGGAACTTGCTCCAATCTCCATCCTTGTCTCTCCAAATAATTTCTAACTTCATCAACAGAGATTTTTAATATGTTAACTCTTATCGATTTTCTAGGAAAATTACTTACACTATTTTTATAACTATCAAAATCTGTCAGTCTAGAATATTTTTCAATAAATTCCTTTTTGAATTTTAATTCCATTGTTAATTAGATTTCAAGAATGCGCTAGTCGTGCATAACGCCTACTTTCTAATACGCTAATACCTAAAGGCATAGAATAAGTTTAAATATATAAATCTTTTCAAATTAGGATAAAATACAAGATATTTATAAACAGCAGAATTAATTATTTTAAAGTATGAATAAGTTAGAAAAAGTAAAAATAGAAATTTCCATGTTAGAGGATGATAAAGAAAATCTTAAATTTGGCTATTCTCAAATTTTAGTGGCGTATTTAGGAGTTTTGGCGTTACTTACAACTATCTTTATTACATTATTAACAGCTTATAACGAAATCAATGATAAGATTACAGGCCTGATTTTATTATTAGCAATGATTGGATTAACCTCAGTAATATTTATACCTGCTTTGAAAATGAGAGCAAAAAGATTAGAGGTAATAGCAAAAGAAATTAAAGAGAGATATTTGAAAATTAAAAGTTAATAAATTAATGTTTTTAAAAATTTGTTCTCACAAGCTACAAATCTTTTGTATTACTAATAAACTGTTCAACTTGCTGTCGTATCTGAGATGAAGATAAATTTGTAATCTCCAAAGTAAATAAAGTAGAGCTTAGATTATTCATATTTGCATAAGTTTCTCCCTCTGTGATATAGTTAAATGCCCATCTTTTATTATTAAATATAGCAAATCTATCAAATCTTGCTAGTTGTTGCAAATTAGTGGAATGTCTTGTATAAACTTGTTGTTCATTATGAATCGTTGCATTAGGTAAAACATTTAATATTCCTTGTTGTATTGCTATATCACCTTCAGATTCATTAGCAAATCTATATGTTATTGTTAGTATAGGTCTTTCAGAAACATCACTCCATGTACCAGGTCTAAATTTACTTAGATTTTGAGGTATTAGAGTAAGATTAGACTCGTTAGCCTTGAAACCAAAGCCAAACCAAGTTAGATTATTAGACAAAGTATTTTCAATATCTAGTGAAGCTAGGCTTAAATTAAAGTAATTAAAGCCTGAGAAAACAGTTAAATTAAGATAATTGCTACCGTTTGCCATATCTAACCAAAAGTTACAATTTCCAAAGCAAGGAGTTTCATTATTTGTATAGTTATCACTATTCTTCTCCATGTTAAAGACTTTAATTATGTTATTGTCGTTATTTCCTGTCTGATGAAAGAATAATGTTAGATTTATATCTGTAATATGCTCAAATTTTGGTAATAAGCTAGTATTAAATTCTATTACTGCTCTTATTCTTTGTCTTGAGAAAGCTGGTGGGTCAGTATTTAAAATTCCTATACTAGCAGAACTAATAGAATCTTGTCTTAAATAGGTGTTAGGATTTACTCCTGTATTATAAGAGACATGTAAATCTTCTTTAATGCTATTATTGTCTAAAGTAATTGTTGGATCTATTATTATAGGATACATTCTAGACTCATTCTTAAGCCAATTTATAGGTATTATAAGTTTTAATATATTATTAGTTAAAGTAAATGGCATTTCTATTAATTCATTTTCATCATAAGCTACTAAATCTCCTATTATTAAATTTCCTATTTGTATAGAATTTCCATCTGAGAAGATAGGAGTTCCATATGAATTTAAATTAAATTCTACTTCTATATCTTTGTTTAAATAAGTAAATATATTCTTATCTTTTATTATTATTTCTTCTTTAAGCATAGTAGGCAGATAAGTGTATTTTAGATCAATACTTGGATATATCTCTTTGTAAATTACAGTATTATCTCTTATCTCAGCTATTGAGCTTGACTGCGTAAATCCGGCTATATTTAGAATATTAAAACTTAGTTTAGTATTTTTGTAAGTTATCATTAACGGGCTATATACTTGCTTTATATTAGACTGATATAAGTTTTGGTCAACACAATAATCATAATTTAATTCACAATTCTCTATGCTAAATCTTTCATCTATTTGTTTCCAAGTTCCATTTTCTTGATAAAATCTTTGGTATGGATATATTAAGACAGTACATAAGCCTTCATTACAATCTGTAACATAATCTGGTCCGTACTCTTTAGCACTAATATTAATAGTAAAAAATGTTATGAGTATTACCAAAAATCCTAGTATAATTTTTTTATTTTTCATAATATCTCCTATATTGTTATATTAATAACCTCTTGATCTGTAAAACCACTTATTGTTGCAGTAGCAGTTACAGTATAACTACTATGAATAGTGTAATTATGTTCAACATTAACAAAAATATCTTCATCTTGAACTAAAGTTGTACTATTTAATGATTCAATTAAACTACCATCTTCGGGTTTTAAAGTCCATAAGGGTTCAAATGACCTAAAAGATGTTGAGCTATTAACTATAACTATTTCAAATATTGCACTTAAATTTGAAACATTTACTAAAGATAAATTCTTAATTAAATCTGGAACTACTGTTATTGGTTGAGAGTCTTTAATATGGGTATCTTCTTCATCAAATGCAATTACTCTACAAACCCAACTATCTCCTATCGTAGTATCTTCTGGTTCTATATCGCCTAAGGAGCTTGTTTGATGTAATAGATCACTAGTTACGTTTATTGTTTCATTATCTGTTCCATGTGGCTCACTATTTTTAAACCATGTAATATTTGCTCTTAAAGATAAATCATCTTTGTCAGTTATATTAAATTGGCAATTTAAAGTATTTTCATCGTGAGGATATTGAGGATTAATTATAACTGTTTCTACTATAGGAGGGATATTAGGAATAAAGCTAGCGTTTATAGTTATATTCATGTTCGGACTAAAATAATTACTAAACTTTTTACTTCCTCCTAAATCTGTAGCTCTAGTTCTAATTTGAACTCCAGATTGATTTATTATTTGTGATAGATTCCAATTAAATGATTGTCCTTCAGTATGATTTTCAATAATATCAAAGAAATATTCATCTGTAGGAACTTTATAGATTATATTAATTGCGCTATAATTAATTACACCATAAGAATCAGTATGAAATCTAAATGGAATAATGCAATTATTATTTACTGAAACACAATAAGTTGTGAGATATTGATTTAGCTCATTTGCTATATCAACAGTAACTGTTGTATTAAGCTCTCCAATTTGAGAAAATTCATTATCGAGATCATTGTTTACGTCTAAACTTACATTATCTGGATATGAGTCATATTTGTATAATTCAAAAATATCGTTACCCGGATCTGCTCTTATCATGAAATAAAAGCCATTTAATTGACCTTGCGTTTCTGTAATTCTGTTTTTATCTTCTACAGATTGAGGAAGAGATTCATTTCCTTGATACGTAAAATCTAAATCCCACTTATCAAATAATTTATTCCCCCCTGCTCCACCAGCGATAGTTGAAATTGAATTTACACCATCAAACGTTATACCACCTCCACTTCTGAGATTACCAACAAAATTATTGAAAGTTCTATCTAATTTATATCTGAAGACACAGTGATTTATATTCCCTATGTCTATAATGCTTACTAACTGAGTACCTGCGGCGTTTTTATCTCTGGATATTCCTCTTGGCACTAGGTTACCATTACTACATGGATTAACTCCGCTAGTTTGCAATGGAGAACATTCAATTAGGCTCCCACTAGATGAATATTGGCATAATTGGTCAGGCCCGTCATTCGCCACCCAAAAGTTAGTTCCATCATAAGCTATCCCGCGTGAATTTGATTGTCCGTTATTAAATTCAAAACCTGTTGGCTGACCAGTTTTGGGATCAATTTTCCAAACACAATCAGAGGTAGGACAATTACTGTTGCTAACCAAAACTAAAATATTATTTGGATCATCGTAACTTAGGTCCTGTACAGGCCGAGACGGAATTATCCTTTTTCCTGTTAGCTCTAATCTTCCGTCTGATATCCCAATAAGAGTTATTGTTGCAGAAACCACTACCGCATCCTTAGGTAATGACAAATATCTTATGTTATCTGTAGTATTAAAGAATGTTAAGTTTTCTTGAGTTAGATTATTTGTAAAATTGTTTGCGGTAAAATTAGTAGATCCTAGCCTTGTATGATTATAAAAAGCCTCAATAATATAAGTTATAGTATCATTTTCTGTATCTGTACTTCCATTTGCAGTAATTGTTATAAACTTTGAAAATGTTCTATTGTCTGTACAAGGTTTAGTTGTTACTTCTCCGCAAGATAAACCTTTTGGCGCTGTTGGAGGATTATTTCCAACACTTGCTATATTATTAGTTTCATTTCTTTCATCAACGAAATTATTAAAATCAACAATGGCAGTTATTTTATTAGAAGCATTAAATATGCTAAAATTAACTAGTTTAGATTCATTAATAGCTAAGGATTGAATATTAACAGTATCTGAAAAATTGCCACTATCAAAAATATCTAAGAAAATATTTAACGCATCGGCAATACCGGAATTATTTATTGTAACGTTTACTCTAGTTGTAATTGTGGCATTATCAACACTTTTTGTCATATTAATTGTTAAATCTGGTAATGGAGGTCTTTCAAATGTATCAAAGGTAAGATTTGGTGTAACAGTTGTATGGGGTTCTATAACAGAATCTACTAAATTTCCAGATGAATCTTTAAGATTTGCAAGCTTTATTAAGTAAGGTCCATTGATCTTAGACTTGTATATTTCAGAACCATTAATCGGTACTTCAATAGTATTAATACCAATTGATAATGTAGCTAATTTTATAATTGGAACAACAAAATTACCAAATTTGTCAAATAATTCAGATTCTATTTTATAAGTATCTGCTTGCTTTATGTCTAATGTAAAATTAATTTTTAAAAAATCTATAAGATTATCTGTGTCGACATCAGATTTTGCATCACTGTAAGATTTAAAGAATGAGGTTTTTGCAAAATTTTCAAAATTATATATAGTAGTAGTATGATTTAAATCTATTACTTGTTTTCCAATATTTATTGTATCAACAATATAGGCTCCATTATAGTGAGTACTTTTAATAGTTTCATTATCAAACTCTAGTGATATATTGTTTTGGCCAATAGAAAAAGAAATTTGCTTAGAAGATTTTATAGAGGAATTACTGAATTTTATAAAAAGAGTGACATTTTGTAATTCTGATTTTGTTGAATTTATAATTAAATTAATTCTAATAAAGTCGTTATTTACATTTTCGTCTGAGATATTTAAAACTTTGAATCCAGTTTCATAATCTGAATAGTTCGCTGTTTCTTGCTTAAATTTTCTGAAAACTAAAGTGCCAGAATCATTGTGAACATTGATAGAATAATTAAACTTAAGATTACTTAGAAGCTCTGTGCTTGTATTTAAAGTAACTACGCTTATTCCAGTGCTTAGATTCTGTCTTGTCTTCATTGTAATTAATCCATTTTTATCTTCTAAATTTATAAAGAACAGATAATAACCATTTACTGTAACATTTGCCGTAAGATTAAAAAATAAAGTATCTTTTATTGAATTATTATTTAAATCTAACATATAATCTACCTGATTCTCAACTACTAAGGCATTATTTAAATTAAAATCAAAGTTAAATTTAGATATTAAATCTTCAATAGATGCATGAACTATTGGGGTTATTAAGCTACTAGCTAATAAGATAGTAAAAAATATTGCAAATAGAAAGTTTGAACTTTTTAAAGTAGAAGTACTACCTTGTAAGTTGACATTTAAGTATTGACCTGTTTCCAGATCTTGGACTCTTGCTACGTTTGATTTACCAGTATTTTGATATTTCATTATGTCAATTATCTCCTGATTT
>CAZCNK010000029.1:6428-11589 GCA_964500345.1 Candidatus Woesearchaeota archaeon
TCCTGATTTTTAATAGCCCAATTAACCACCCTATAAGCGCGCCATATATTGAATAAATGACTGGAAAAGCCGCTATTAACATTATTTCAAATACTTTTAAATTAATCATTTCTTTAGGCAAAGTATTTATTAATGGTTTAAATATCATTAAAGGGTAAAGAGTTAAATAAGGAATAATAATAAAAGGTACAGCCACTAATCCACAGCCTAAACCCCCCCTATTTTCGCAATAAACTTTAGTCCACAAAAAAACTATCAGTGTAAATATTGCAACAATTAAGCCTATCTTAAAACCTTTTTTCGCCCCAGTTTTCCAAAAATTTTCTTTTTTTGGCTCTACTCTTATATTAGTTTCTTTTCCGTGCTTAATTATTAGATGTGCCATAAACGCAAATAATATCATAAATAGCTCTCCAGAAAGAGGAAGTAATGTTATCTTATTCTCAGATAATTCAAGGTTAAATATACCCCATAACAATGATAAAAAATTATGGTAAATAAAGGTTAATTTACTTAAACTTTCTAATTGTTTAAAAGCTATGACACTAATCCCAAATGCAAATCCAATAAGCCCAAATAGAGTTACATACTTCCTCTTTCCCTTCTGTGTTCTTTCATAAATTATTCCTAGTATTGAGAATGGAATAAATAACGCCGTAACTATTGCTGCAATAATCACCAAAATTGGTATATAAGAAATGTATTGTAAGAAATATAACACCCCTACTATACTCGCTACCAATCCGAATTTTAACCATGTCTTTCTTAATAATCCGCGATAGTTTGCAGTTTTTGATAGGTATTTTTTTATACTCTCTTTCATGATCCCATCCTCTTTCTAATTATACCTTTAACAATTGGATCGTCAACGAGTATTTCGTGGTTTAAAGGCGTTGAATTTAGTGTTTTATTATTTGCATTGATGTTACTAAAAATCCTAATAGAATCGTTTTCTGTGACAACGGTGTCATCATCTAAATCTAATGATAAACCACCACGTCCATAAATTATTCCTGTCCGATTAATAGTAAAGATTCCTGGTTGTGAATCAATAGTAGATTGAATAAATGATAAATAATCTTTTCCAAGATTTAGTGATATACTATTAGGACTACTACCAATGAATATGCTTAAAAGATAGCATGAACTAAATGGCCCAGATTGTTCGGCAAGTCTTTCAATAAAATCTTCCTGTGAAAAATGGGTTCTTCCTAAAGAAACAAAATAATCAATAACTGCCTGACCATGCTCTTGCATACAACTTATAAACAAGCTATCACCTTCAAAAGCCCCTGGACAACCAACACCAGTATCAACTATTGGAGTTAAAGAACTACCTTGTAAGTTGACATTTAAGTATTGACCTGTTTCTAAATCTTGGACTTTAGCTACACTGCTTTTTCCAGTAGTTTGGTATTTCTCCAATGAAGACAGAGCAACTCGACAGCCGTTGCTATGACCTACATAGTCTGTAGTTATTTTTCCTGTATAAAATTGTATAGCTGCTATTGATGCTGGCCAGTAAGAATCAACTAGATCTGAGTAATTGTAATTAGGATCATTGTTTCTCTCTATTAAAGGACCGCCTGTTATTTCTATTTCCCAAGAGTCTCTGCCAGATTCTGCAAGTTGTTTTGCGAGTCCTTTACTGAAACCAAAAAAACTATCTTGCTCCCATCTAAATAAATCAGAAAATAAACCACCTGAAAAAATAACTGGCATTGGATTTTCTACTACAGCATCTTTATAATCTTGTGAAAATTCCGAATTCACGTTTTTAATTCTTAAAGTAACCGGGTTTATGGTAGTATTGACTCTTCTTATTGCAATATCAAAGGTGTTACCTGATAAAGATTTTGATATAGCATTTTTAAAATTATCATTATTTGCCATATAGCTATTAGAATTTTCTGTGTTATGCAGTATATCAAATACTCCTATAGCTGTAAGATCATACCTATCAAGTATTATGAGAGGTCTTTTTTCTGTTCCGCTATTGAGATAAATACTTCCTGTCGCGGCCATTTTTTTTACTGCTGCAATGGTACCATCAATTCCTGTTCCAAGAGCAACTAATCTTCTTGTTCCAAGAAATGGTTTATAAGAACCAAGAATTGCATTATAAGGTAATTCTAGAAACTGACCGTCAGCAAAAATCTTCTCATTTTTGAAACCCCAGCCATTATTATCTATGAAATTATCATTATCAACTATGTCATTTACTATATTTTGGCTAAATCTACCAACAGCAATTATTACATTGGCCTCGCTTAATTGGACTGGTTCTGCAAATACTTCTAAACAGTCTTGTATTGCTTCATTAGCCTTTTGTATTCCAGTATTTATATCAAAATTCGCTTTAATTCTTTTAGCCGTAGATCTAAGTACAAAATTATTTATTTTTTGTTCAAAAAATTTATTATCTGGGTCAACATAAATAGTAACAAAATCCTTATCCGTTAAATTAATGTTGGCAGTTGTTGATTTTATTGAATTTTTGGCTATGCTTACTATGTTGTTAATAGTATCTTTTATCAACCCATCTTTTCCAATAGTCTGAAATCTTACAGTTAAATTATTATTAGCTTCTACATTAGTGGAATGCACTGTTGCATTAATTAATGATAAAGCTCCACTAGTTGATATTGTTACATCCTGTTGAGATATAAATAAATCACCTATACCTAAGCACATAGTACAGTCAAATGTTATAGATTCATTTTCATTAGGAAAATCAATGCTTACTTTACCGCTATCACAAAAGGTATTATCGCTGCATTTTACATCAATAGTTTGCTGTATACCACAAGGAGAAGTTGATGAAACATTAAATACTCCTAGATCATTTGTATTGCCTTGGAATGTTCCATTTAAAAATATCTTTACATTCTCTATCCCTCTTCCTTTTGAATCTTCAGCAATTACCTGGATTTTTCCAGCACAAGCAGTAATACATGGATCAATGATAGGATTTGAAGAATAGTTTTTAACTCCGCTCTTAGATTGGTCGCATATTGTTCCTGGAGCACATGAATTTCCTAGTTTAATTACTTTTATTTCTATTGGAGCAAATCCTCTAGTATCATAAGTTGTTGAAGATGTACAGATAATATCAGTTGAATTGAAGATAAAATAACCTTCCTTAGTCATGGTGACTTTAGTAACACAACTTGATGAGTAGTACACTGCATTTGCATCTTCTCTTTTTGGTATAGATGTATCAATTGGGTGGAAAGTACCAGCTCCACTGTTGTAACAAGTAGCTTGAGTTAGACAGATATTATCAAGTTCGGGCCATTGCTGTCTGCAATTTGATAAGGTAGCTGCATCAATTGCAAAACACTCATCAAAAGTGTTTGAGGCTATATCATCATAATTAAAACACTCTACCCCAATAGCTGGATCACCTATATTTAATGAGATATTAACTTTTAAAGAAGATCCTTTAAAAGTTAACTTATCAGCCGTTGTGCTTCCTAAATTAGTCCAATTATCATCAAATCCGGGAGTAGCTAAAAGGTAGAATTCACCTTCTTCTTTTATAATCATTTGCTCTTTTATAATTTCATCTCCGATATATTTGTATACTACATATAAACCCGGCTCAAATTTAATATCTTCAACAGTTCCAGTTCCATTATAATATAATTTATAAGTACTCTCATCATAAAAGTCTTCTACTTTATAAACTTCAAAATAATAAGTTTCATTTTCAGAAGTGTAATTTTGAGATTCTAGGTTTACTATAGCTAAACCGTAACCATAATATTGGTCTTTACCTTCAATACCAAGATCAAAAGCATCATTTCTTAATTTTCCTCTTATCTGCTCATTTGTTAAACTGGAGTTATAAGATTTTATTAAAGCAGATATTCCAGCTGTATGAGGAGCAGCTAAAGAAGTTCCTGATACAGTTGCGTATTGATTATTTATAGTTGTTGATAAGATGTCTTTTCCAGGTGCAACAAGCTCTAAATCTAACCCATAAGAACTAAATGATGCCAATTGATTATTTTCGTCTACTGCCCCAACAGCTATAACGTCATCATATTTTGCAGGATACAAGATATTTGTATCTCCAGTATTACCAGCTGCTGCTATTAGTATAATTCCGTTAGAGTAAGCCTCTTCTATTATATCTTTTAATATCTGTGAATAAAAATCAAAACCAAAACTCATTAAGATTATATCTGGATTAATACCAATAGCATGTTCTAAAGCAGAAATAACCGTACTTAAATTTCCTGTATTTGAGTTAGTTATTTTTATAGAATAAATACTTACATTAGGAGAAACTCCAATAATCCCTTGATTATTTATAGAAGATGCTACTATGCCTGCTACTAATGTTCCATGACCATTAAAATCTATATAATCATTATCAACTAAAGAAAAACCACCAATAACTCTATCTCTTAGATCTTTATGTGTATAATCTATTCCACTATCTATAATCACTATAATTACTTTGTCTCCTTTTGTAAAGTTCCAAGCATTCTTAGCCAGAGTTTTTTCTATATTCCATGTTATTTCCTCATTTTCTTTTTCTTTAGGATTTATATTAATTTCAGGAATTTTTACAGGCTTGTCTATTTCAATGTATTTTATATTGGAATCAGATATTATTTCATTAAAGTCTTCTATTTTAGATTTAATTAATTTTAAACTCGGATTTTGAAAATCTTTTATTTTTTGGGCTTTTTTAAAATTTAAAGTTTTAACTTCTTGATTAAATCTAATAATAAAGTTAAACTCTTTAGATTTATCTGGGTAATTTACTAAAATATTTTTATCATAATCACTAATTTTGTCTTTATGTTGATTTATTACATCATTAATACTATTTAACTTTTCATTTTGTGGATTTTTATCTTTTTCTTCAACTGCATTAACAACTTTTAATAAGAACATAGAATAAATTAAAAATAATATAGACAACATAGTAAAAACACCAATTTTTTTATTATTCAATTTACTCCCCCCAAAAATCTTAAATTTTTAATAATGCCCTCCTATAAATACTTTTTGTGGCCACCTTTAGAGAATTATTTTCCAAAATGAAAGAAGGCACCACCCCAAAGTGGAGAATAGAAAGTTTTATAAGGTTTTTTAAGCTATATTTGCAAAGGTGAATTTAATGAAGAAACAAATTTTTCTACTA
>CAZCNK010000030.1:0-9457 GCA_964500345.1 Candidatus Woesearchaeota archaeon
TTTAATTTCTCATACTCTTCCCGAGGGATAGTTATAAGTTCCTGTTTCATAACACACTAGAGATTATAGTGATTTATATACTTTCCGCCACCCAAAACTCTCCGCTCCTCACTTCGTTGCAGTGCTCGGGGATTTAGAGAAAAAAGATTTCTTGCCTCCATTTTTTAATGATTTAAAGTATAAAAATTTATCGATGTGCTTTATATTTTGAATTTTATTATTTTCAGGTATTCTAGATCTGCAAGAAATTCCTCTCTCTTTATATCTTCTAAAACGTAGAAAATCTGCTTTGATTTTATTGCGAACTTTGATTCAATGTCATCTATGAAATTTTCTAATTCTTTCATATCCTTGCAAAGAACCTCAATAATGAAATCAAAACCGTTGTTTATTCTGTAAGCAGAATTTATGAATTTATTTTTTATTATAAAATCTAGAAAATTTTGCTTATCATCTTTTGATACTTTTAATGTTATGGTTGCTTTTGTTGTGTAACCTAGATATTGAAAATTTATTATTGTTGTGAATTTTTTAATGATGTGCTTTTTTATGTTTTGCAGTCTATCAAATAAAGTTGAAACTGGAACTCTAGTTTCTTTGGATAGAGACGTTAAAGTTACTCTAGCATTCTTTCTTAGATTTGATAAAAGGATTAAATCATTTTCAGTTAATTTGAAAGCCATATCAATCACCTCGTTTGAAATTTTCTTTTGAAAATTTTTTGTTTTTGTAAGGAAGATTTACGAAGGCAACTATTTATATTTTATTATTATATTATTATAATGTGTATTAATATTATAATTGATTATAATTATAGAAAAATTTATATATTTTGAAATATTCTAGAAAATTATGAAAAGAAGGGTTGCAAGGATTGGGCCTAGCACTTTGATGGTTTCTCTTCCAAATAAATGGGTCAAGAGATATGGAATTAAAAAGGGCGATGAAGTTGAAGTTTTAGAAAAAGGAAGGGAATTAACAATTTTAATGAGAGAATTTTCAAAAGAAAGAAAGGATGTTGATTTATCAAAAGTTATGTACATGATACGGCCTGTTGTATCTGGCTATTATAAGGCGGGATATGATGAAATTAAAGTTTTTTTTAATGATTCTAGGCAGCTTGAGATAGTTCTAGACACGCTATTAAAAAGTTGTTCTGGTTATGAAGTAGTAGAACATACTAAAAATTATTTAATTATAAAGGATGTTGCAAAGATAAACCCAAATGACTTTGATATTATGTTAAGAAGACTTTTCAATTTCTTAGTTGGAATGTCTGAGGAAAATTTAGAAGCTGTTAAGTTCAATGATAAAGAGAGACTAAAAAATGTAATTTTAATGGACCGAACTGTTAATAATTATGCGACCTTCTGTAGGAGAGTGATAAATAAAGGGTTTATTACCAATGGTCCATATGCTCTTTATGCGATTGTTGAGGAATTAGAAAAGATTGGTGATATATATACTGAGGTGGCAAAAAATATTGGCTATCATGGTAGAGTAAGTAAAGAGATAATAAGCCTTCATATTGATCTTAATAAATTTTTGAAGGATTTCTATAATGCTTTTTATGACTTTAATGTTGAAAAAATAGATATTTTTACTGAAAAGAAGAATGAATTTTTAAAAAAAATTGAAAAAATTATACCTTATGCTCAGAAAAAAGACTTGTTTATTATTTGTAAATTAAATGAAGCAATAAATAGAATTTTTGATTTAAGAGGTCCATTATTAACTTATAACATTCATATACAATAAAAAGAGTATTAAAAATAATTTTTTGTTTTTTAAGTATTTTCTAATACTCCACTTTTTTGAAGGTATAATTTAAATGCTTTAGCAGCTCGATTATCTAATTCTTGCAAACGATTATAGAAAAATGTTGCCTGATCTTTTTTTCCATATGCAATTCTACCGCCAAATCTTAAGATAGTGTTACAAATTCTATTTAAGTGAAATAATTTTCTTAAAATATCTCTATTTATAATTCTTCTTGTGTAATGTTCAAATTGATTTCTGTAAAAATCAAATAAATCTCTATCGATTGGTAAAAATGGATGATCTATAATCATAGCCAAATCTCTAGTTGGATCAGCTATTGAGGCATGCTCCATATCAATCATAGTTCCATCAATCAGGAAGTTAGCTAAAGTTGAATCACCGTGTGAAAAGAAAAAAAGATTATTCTGATCTGTTAACAACTCAATTTCTTTAACAATTTCCTTATAGCTGTCCCTTAATTTGCCAAGAAATCTATTCTCACCAACCCTTGCAACTAACTTCCCTTCAAAGGCCCTGAAATAATCGTACCTTCCTAATTTTTCTCCATCACCATTTCTGTGCAAGATGTACCCTGTTTCTCTAATCCTTTGCGTTGTTAGTCCAGTAACTATTGCTTCAGTTTCTAATATTCTTTCCAAGATTTCTCTGCTTTTCTCGGGATTTTCTTTTAAGAATTCTTCTGCTGATTGTACATTATTTCTTTTCATTACGTGATAAAGTAATCTATCTCTCGGATTTTGAAGCAATTTAAGAGATAAAGCGACCTTAACAAAATCTAAATCTAAGCCATTTCTCAAAGCAAAGTCAAGGAGAAAATCATAAATTGAAGAGTTAATTACATACTCTCTTCTTATTCTTGATGAATCTTCCCTATTTCTTTTAAAAATAAGTGCGTCTCTTATACAAGACTTAGGAGAATAAACAAGAACTTCATTTCGAGATTCAAATTGCTTTTCAAATTCAAGACCTTTTTCTGTTAACATATCTAGAACTTTTCTGTATTGAGTTAAAGATTCAGAAGCTTTTCCAGTTTTTTCTAAGACGAGAGCTCTTAGAATTCCTAATTCAATTTGAGCTTCTGGCATCAATTCACTTAGCTTTTCTAAACCATGGGGTACTCTGTCAATTTTTCCAAATCTAGTTGATAAACAAATATCATCTAAATAACCTTGAGCTTCATCACTTGCTTGCCTATGAAACATTCTCGAGGATAAAGCTGCTAATTTTCCAGTGGCTCTATCAAATAAAGATCTTTTTATTCCATATTCTCTGGATAAGTTAAACATTAGAAGGAGATGCTCTATCATCTTGTCATATTCATTTCTGTTTCTGTGAATTTGAGCTCTTAATTCATGCTCAATTAATGGATTTATTGGAATTTTAACAATTTCTTCGAGAGCTTGAGCTTCTTTTTCCTTATCTAAGTTTATATCATGATAAAATGCCTTAAGACCTAGAAAGAATGCCTTCCAATTTTCTCGAAAAGGTCCTGCTTCAAAACCAGTTAAAAATCTTCTTGTCAAATAACAAATTCCAGCAGGGATTAAAGAAAATTGCAAGACATCTGATTGTGTAACCGGATCATCAGTTTTTGGCAAGACTCTTTGAACTAGATAGGCAAATTCTCCAACTAAAAAAGGAATTGCTGCTGTTACAGAAGAATAAAGCAGAGTTCTCCTATTAGTTTTTTTAGCGTTTTCAATTCTAGTTTTAATATCAAATCTTTTGTTACTTTCTTTTTTGGCTGATCTATTATCAAATTTCATATTAGGATTTAATCAACATGAAAAATACTGAGGTAATAACTATCCCAACTACAAAACCTATTACAAAGGGAATTATTCCAAAAGACTTATCTAATCTTATTGATGAGCTTTTTTCAGTGTCATTTTTTTCTTCCTGGTCTTTTAAAGAACTTTCTTGATTTATTTGCTGCTGAATTTGCTGTTGGATTTGTTGATTATTATCAGTATCTTTACCATCACAAATTCCATCATTATCAGTATCTATCTCACAACCCTGAGAATCAATTACGCACCCTTGTTCTGTTAATGGACAAAAATCATTCAAATCTGAAACACCATCATTATCACTATCGTCATCTTCCTGATCAATTTGCTCATCTTCAGATGATTCTGATTCTTTGACATCGAGTTTAAATGTAAATTTTTCTCCATGCAATCCTGAACCTTTATCTTCTGCAAAAACTAAGATTTCTACATCAAAAACTCCAGTCTCATCGCCAATATTAATATCAAGGGTTTCCTCTTTTTCAGAATTTGCCTGGATTTCATCAATGCTAGAATCTTCGTCAATATCAAGATCTTCAGACTCAACTTTTATGTCTACGTCTTCAAAATCTTCAGTTCCAGAGTCAAATTTATTTTTTACCTTTATTATTAAATCCAGATCATCACCAGTGTTAACTTGATAAGTTGAGCCAGAGCTTACAGATGTTGCGCCGCCACCTTTGTCAATTTGAACACTTACTATGTCTATTCCATTTTCAATCTGCATATAAATCTTTAAAACATCACTACTTGCATCTCCAACATCACTTTCATTTTCAAAAATATCTGCACTAAATCTTAAATCACCTACGTAAAAACTTTCTTCTACGAGATCCTCATCAACAGCGTCAAAATCTTCAGGAACTTGAATTCTCATGGTAACTGAACCTGTTGAAGAGGGAGAAATGTTAATATTAAGATTTGTGAACGTTAAATTAAATTCTGATTCTTGAGAATCAATATCATCATCTAAAGTAAAATCTGGCTGCAAATTTCCAACAGTCTTTTGCTCGTTGTTTCTTATGTCAATAACTTCTGTAAATAATTTAAGATTAGAACCTTCATATTTATATTGTGTGTTGCTGCCTAACCTTAATTCTGAGTCTTCTATGTCTAATTGAGAATATACAAATGGCAAAATTAAAAGGCCTATTGCAAATATTGCTGTCAATAAAGAGATATGTCTCATGCTAGGCTTTAATTGAAAAAGATTTATAAAAATTTGCTTTTGGTATTTAGGGAAGATTTCTTGAATTAAATATTAGATGAAATTGATTTCTTTGATTTCTTGGCAGCCTTTTTTAAGAGACAGTCATGCTAAGTTTCACAGGAAGTTTTAACTCAATATCCTGAATATCTTTTGATCTTTGCTTGAATCTTAATATTCCTATGCTTTTCACTTCGTCAGTTTTTTCATCTTTTCTAAGAAAAACACCAGGCTCTATTTCCTCAGCATAGCATTGTGTGGGTTTACCTATAGAAATCTCTAGAAAGTCTCCTTCCTCATCATAATGAACCCTCATTTGTTCTTTCATTGTATATTTCTCACAAAGTACGATGTTACTATAAAGCCTTCACCGTTTAAATACTTAACTATCACCAATAAATAAGATTTTCTCTCTTTGAAGTATTTGTAGTAATATTTCATATCCTTATCGTAAGGATAATCAACTATTTTTGTTGGATTGATTAGTATATCTTCAAAATTCTTAAAATAATTTGATACTTCCGGATGTTCTTTATTGATATGTAACCATCTCTCTTTTGTTAAATAAATATTTCTACCACTTTTATTCTTTGACTCAAAAATCCGCATAGCATCAATAAAGAGTATGAATTTATATGTTTATCGCGCCAGAAATCAACTCAAAAAGCTTCGCTTTTTGCCTTCCCTTCAGTCAGGTTATCTAACATTGGTTAGCAGAAATTTACCAGCTCACTTATTTTTGTGAATAAACTAATCTTATTTCTTCTTGAATTTTTCCAACTAAAGATTCGTCAATTAATTTCTCATTAAAATCTAATAAATGTTCATTTGTTGGTTGCCACTCTATCTCAATTCCAGTTGGAGGTCTGTGTATTTGGCTTACTACAATATCAGGTCCGAGACAAGCCATAGCTTCAGCAATATCCTCTTTAGCTTTTTCTAAAGTCGTTTTATGAAAACAAACCACACACTCTAAATTCAAATCTCTATGCCAAATATTATCTGTTCTACCAATTTATGTCCCTTCTTTAAAACCAGCTAAATAAGCTAAAGCATACGTAATATCTTTTGCATCTTGATTAGGATCTTTCAATATATCGATTGTAAACCATTTAAATTTGACAGTTGGGCATCCAAAGATTCTATAATATCTTCATTATTTGGAGAGGTGGGCTTAGGCAGATTAAACATAATAAAATTATAGAAAGTTTTAAAAACTCTGTGCAAAAATAACTACTTATGGTTGAGGATAAAAATAAAGAGAATCATGGGAGGGAGAATCAGGAGAAGAAGGAATTGAAGGAGATTAATGAGAAGGATTTAAAGAGCATAAAAGATATTATTCCAGAGCAAGAGTTGGATGAGATCAAAAAGAAACTGCAGCAGCTGAAAGATAAGCTAGATAAATTTAAAGATAAGGTTGTTGATAAGTTTTCTGATTATATAATTGGAATTTCTTTATTGCCACCTGAGAAAAAAGAAAGCAAGGATATTGAGGTTTTAGTATTGGTTGATGATTCTGACAGCAAGACAATGTCTAAATTTGAATTAAGAGATAAATTAGTTTTGATAATTGAGAAATTTGCTTCTGAGATTGATAAATTGATAAAGCCACAAGTGATGTTATTAAGTGAATTAAGAGAAAGTTGCTTTGACGGGAGATTTGAAATTTTGGGTTTGATCTCTTATGGAGCTTCTGTTTATGATCCTAAGGATTTATTGGCTGCTTTAAAAGTTTCTGAAATACACAGATCTATGGTGATCAAGAAATTTGAGAAATATGTTGTTAGTTATGTTGCTGTTGGGAGCTTATTTAGAGGAGATGCCAGAAGCAATGATATAGATGTAGCTGTTGTTATTGATGATACTGATGTTAAGAAGATGTCTAGGGCTGAGTTAAGAGATAAACTTGGTGCTATTATTAGGAGTATGGGTTATGAGGCTGGAGCTATTGCAAATGTCAAGAAGAGCTTTCATATTCAAGTTTATATCTTGACTGATTTTTGGGAGTCTGTTAAAGAGGCAAGTCCTGTAATATTTACTTTCTTAAGAGATGGTGTTCCTTTGTATGATAGAGGAGTGTTTATGCCTTGGAAATTGCTGTTAGAGATGGGAAGGATTAAACCAAGCCCTGAGGCTATTGATTTGCACATGGATTTAGGCGATAGATTAATTGAGAGAGCAAAGAATAAGTTAGTTGGAATACTTGCTGAAGATGTTTATTATGCTATTTTAAATCCAAGCCAGGCTGCTTTAATGTTATATGGAGTTCCACCACCTACACCTAGAGAGACAATTAAATTACTAAATGAGATCTTTGTTAAGAAAGAGAAATTGCTTGAATCTAAGTATGTTGCTATATTGGAGAAAATCTTTAAGTATTTCAAAGATATAGAGCATTTTAAAATAAAGTATGTTACTGGCAAGGAAATTGACGAATTGATGGAAGATGCAAATGAGTATTTAAAAAGAATAAAGAGATTGTTTACTGCTATTGAGAAAAAAACTGAGAAGGATAGAATTGTTGAGTTTCATGATTCTTGCATGAAATTGGTTGGAGATGTTCTTGATTTAGAGGAGATTAAGGATAATGATGCTGTGAAGGGATTTAAGAAATTAGTTGATAGTGGAAAATTTGCAAAGAATTATTTGGATAATTTAAAAGGCATAGTTAAATTGAAAAATGAACATGGAAAGATGAGCAAACAGGAGATTGAGAAAATTAGAAGAGAAAGCAGTTCTTTTATCAGGGCTTTGATAGATTATACTCAAAGGAAGAGGGGATTGGAGTTAGAGAGAGCTAAGATCAGGATTAAATACGGGGATAAATTCGGAGAAATTTTATTGTTGGATGATGTTGCTTTTATAATTGATGATATTGACTCTGAGAAGAAAACGATTAGCAAAGCAAAGATATTGCCCAATGGTGGGTTAGGAGAGATAATAAATAGCAATGTTAATGAATTGGAAGATGCTATTGCTAAATCTCAGATTCCTAAAAAAGTTTTCATTAAAGAGAAGATATTTGAAGATTTGAGAAAGTTATACGGAAAGGATGTGGAGGTTTTGGTTAATTATTAAAAATAAATATTTACTAGAGATAATTATTTATTATGTATAATCTAAATTTCTTGATTAGGTCTTAATTTAATTTTTAATTTTGAAGATATGCAGGATAATTTGCCTTTAATCTTTTTTTAAATAATCTTTTGGCCATCATCTTTCTCAATCTAAACAATGCTGGAGAACAATTTTGTATTGATGCTGATTGAATTCCATCATAACCTTGTAAGACTAGTTCCAATGCTTGACAATACGAAGGATTCTTTTTTCTTACATCTAATAAAGATAGATCTATCTTTTCCATCAGCTCTTTATCTAAAATTATTTCAAGAGGGTCTTTTTCAGCATGGTGGGGAATTAATTCTTCATCTATATCTTCTAATGAAAAAACTCTATTTAATTTTGATAATTTCCTGTATAAATCAATAGAAGCATTTTGTGCACATACACTAATATATTCATTGAAGCTTAGTTTTTTTGGATCAAAGCTGGGAAGCCATTTTTCAACTAATCTTATTAACATTTCATCTAGAAAATCATCCTGATCCATTGAAGAAAGGTACCTCTTTTTAATTCTAAGAAGTCTACTTTTAATACTTGACTCATAATGCTGTTCAAATATTCTTCCTAGAATTTCTCTTTGAAATTCTGGATCTTTCCTTGCCCTTTCAAAAAGATAATCTGTAGAATGGCCGTCAATATCTATTACTCCATTATTTCCATTTTTCCCATTATGGCCATTATTTCTAGGATTATTTCTAGGATTAACAGTTTTATAGCTAGCTTTCTGGACCATTTTAAAAAAATTTCCCCAATAAATATAAGTGTGTAAGTATTTATATTCTTTTTGCTTGGTTTTTTCTGAAATGGAGTGACACAATATTAAATTTTTATATTTAGAAAAACTTTTAAATTGAAAAAACGAAGGGAATTTTATGAAAGGTTTGATAATTAATTTTAGAATGGGAAGGCATACTAAATATAACAACCATATGATTTTAAAAGTTGATGGTGTAAGCAGCAGAGAGGCTGCTAGAAAGCTATTAAATAAGGTGGTTAAGTGGGTAAGCCCAGCAGGAAAAGAAATAAAGGGAAAGATTGCCAATGTTCATGGTAATAAAGGCGCATTAAGGGTTATATTTGAGAAGGGAATGCCTGGACAAAGCATTGGAAATAATGTTGAGGTTATTTAAAATATTATGAATTTAAATTGAATATTAGAATATTGGGTGAAGATCAAAATGGCAGGATTAAGACCAGGGAAATGTTATAGGAGATTGGAGAGGGCTTATACTAGAAAGAGCAAGTTCAAAGTGCTTAGTTATGTAAAGGCTGTTCCAAATCCAAAGATTGTTAGATATGATATGGGTGATTTAACAAAGAAATTTCCTGTGACTGTTAAATTGGTAAGTAATGATGGTTTACAAGTAAGGCACAATGCAATTGAAAGTTCTAGGCTAGTTGTGAACAGGGCTCTTTCAGAAAATCTGGGGAACAATTATTTTTTTAAAATTAGACTATTTCCTCATCATATTTTAAGAGAGCATAAAATGTTGACAGGTGCTGGAGCAGATAGGATGCAGAGTGGAATGCAGCTTGCTTTTGGAAAGCCAGC
>CAZCNK010000030.1:9467-11318 GCA_964500345.1 Candidatus Woesearchaeota archaeon
TGCAGCTCAATTGAAAAAGGGACAGGCCTTATTTACTGTTGATGTTGATGAGGAAAATGTAAACATTGCAAAAGAGGCATTAAGCAAAGCAAGAGCAAGATTGCCAGGGACTTATTTCATTGAAATTAATAGACTTAATAAAAATTAGATAAAATAATTTAATTTTCTTTGTTCAATAAGCTCTTTTAAGAGTTTTGATCTTTTTGTAAAAAAATTAAGATCAATTCTTAATCTTTCTTTGATGTTATCAAGAGCTTCTTTTAATGAATTAAAATTAAGTGGATTTTTTGTAAGAGCATTTCTTGTTACTTCTCGCAAGATTCCAACGCCTAGTGGAATATTGTAAGCGGGTTTAATTTCTCTTAAAACTAGAATAGAAGCTTGTTTTTTTATTCTTTCCAAGTATTCTAAACAAGAAAGTCTATTAGCATAGTATGCTCCTGTAACACTGCAAGCATATTTTTTTCTTCCAAAATAAGTTTCATAATCCTGCCAAGATTTTTGCAAATTAGACAAGTCAATTTCTATGACTTCAAAGCTGTATTCTTTTGGAATTAATAAGATCTCATAATGATTGCCGAGATATTCATCATAAAAAACCTGAAATTCATTTATTTGAGAGTAATCTTTAATGTTCTCAATTAATCTATTTGAGACCATTGAATCAACAGCTGTAGTTGACCATCTTGTTGGAACCAATTTTCTCTCTATTTTTAATCCTAATAAACCAGCTGACAAGATTCTTATTAAGTAAGAAATGTTAATTCTATGCTTGTATAAATCTAAAATTGCCTCTTCAGATTTTAAATCTGAATCTGAAACCAAGTAATCTACCCTGCTATCAACTTTAATATTTTCTTGAGGTATTGCTTTTTTAAGAGGTGCTGGGTTGCCTATTGGAGGGGTATAAGAATCAACTTTTACAACTAGTTTTGGCTGTTTTTTAAGAATAAATTCAACATCAGTTGATTTTTTAGACATAGAAATTTCTTGAGCTGTATTTAGCAGTTTACTTTCCTTTAGTTTTACATTATTGATGTTACTTTTAAATCTTGAATGTATTAAAGAAGATCTAAGCATTAAAATTTCTTCTCTTGACAGTCTTTTGCTAAACCAATATTCTGGCATACTTGAATTGAATGCATTTTCATTGTGCTCTGGAGGGGCTAATAAGCCAACAAAGACATTTGGGTAATTAAATCTGCCAACAAACAAATCTGAGGAAGAGCCAATAAAGTCTAAACTTAGATTCTTTGGAAAATATTTTCTTGCATACTCATTAACGATTTCTTGAGAAAATTTCATATACTGATATAAGTGAAATGGATTTAAATATTCTATGATGAGCCATATTTTCCAGTTAGAGGGACAAAAACAAATTCTCCTAAGTCTTCTTCTTCTAAATGAGATTTTGTCTTTTTAATTTTGAGCATTTTTTGCATATAAGCAGAGCCAACTGGAGCTACTAAAATTCCATTGTCTTTTAATTGTTCAATCAATGGTTTTGGAATCATTGAACAGGCTGCTGTTACAATTATTTTATCATAAGGAGCATATTTTTCATATCCTATTGAACCATCTGAAAATATTGCTTTAACGTTTTTATAATTTTTTAAATTATTTTTTCCAAATTCGTGAAGCTCTGGAATTATCTCTACTGTAACAACTTTCCCTTTTTTTCCTGCAAGGATAGAGAGTAGAGCTGTCTGATAACCTGAGCCTGTTCCAATCTCTAAGATTTTATCATCTTCTTTAACTTCTAATGCTTGAGTCATAATCATAACTGTTGTAGGTTGGGAAATTGTTTGACCTTTGATTAGAGGCAAGGCATTGTCATCATAAGCCAAATCT
>CAZCNK010000031.1:0-260 GCA_964500345.1 Candidatus Woesearchaeota archaeon
TGGAAAAACTAATCAAAAAAGGTTTAGCATCTTCTATTTTGAAAGGCGGAATTAGATATTATGAAGCAGCGCCGCCTAATAGAATATTAGAATATCTTAACCAAAAAGAGAATCAATTAAAAGAGCATATTGATAATGTTAAGAAAATATTACCCAAACTGGAATTTAAGTATAATACAATAAAAGAGACCTCGGATGTGTTATTATACAAATCAATTAAAGGTATAGAAACAATATTTTCTATTATACTAAATAGCCTC
>CAZCNK010000031.1:280-8692 GCA_964500345.1 Candidatus Woesearchaeota archaeon
TATTATGTATTTGGCGCAAGAAGTGGAGTTACAGAATCTCAAAGGGTATTTCTTTTAAAATATCATAAAAAAAGAATAGATAAAGGAATAAATTTGAAAATACTTTTTGCTAAGGATATAGTAAATATTACACAACCATATAAAAAAATGAAATTAACACAGGTGAGATATATGGATCCTCAATTGATGAGTCCAACACAAACAATGATAGTAAAAGATATCACAATTATTATACTTTGGATAAACAATCCAATTGGGATATTAATAAAAAATAAAGAGATATCAGAAAGCTATAAAAAATATTTTTGGTTTTTGTGGTCATTAGGGAAAAAGCTATAATATTTAGACATTAGATTTTAGCTGCATTAAAGAAAACAATTCTAACATAACCAGTAATTGCTATGCATAATAAAATGTAGAGTAATAATTGAATTTTTGGCAATAAGAAATAGATTCCTGTTGTATAGCTAATAAAAAAAGATAAGAGAAGAAAGATTAAAGCTAATGATAGAACATAAAATAGAAGAAAAACTGGAAGAATGATATAAATTTTTTTAATGCTTTTTGCTATTGAACTTTTGATTATTGAATAAAATGATGAATGGCCATTTAGATTTGAGTAAATAACAGAAGCAAAATAAGAGATAAACAAAGATAAAACGATGATTTTTATTATTGAGATATCTAGATAATTGAAAAAAGAGGCATTGCTCATAGAAGGAAATGTTAATAGAGTAAATAAGATTATTGCAGTTACTGTTACCATTGAAAATCTGAAGAAAAATCTTTTCTTGTTTTTAATTTCACTGATTAAAATTTTCCATATAAATCCTTTTGTTACAACAAAGATCAGAAGAAAAAGTAATGGGACAATGATATACGCAAAGAATAATGTATTTCTTGTGATAGATTCTAGTTGGGAGACTAATGCTAAAGTTTCTGGATTTGTTGCGTTTATTTCTTGTATGGTTGTTAGTTGAGGAGCATAACTTTGCAATAGAGCAAGATAATTTTGAATTTTGTTTTTTACAAACATTAGAGTGAGGAATGAGAAGAAGAAAAAAGCTAGATCTAATAAAAAGATTTTAATAAAATTTTCTTTATAAATTTTAAGAGATTTTTTTAGGATTGACATTTTAATTTTAGCTAATTAGTTTATGGTTGAATCATTAAAGCTTTACTATAAATATGTTTACCATCTGCTCCTGCAAGGAAGATAAGGGGTTTTGTAGTAACATCAAAACTTGATCTTTCAAAATTCCATGTAGTTATAGAAAGATCATTAATAACTGTATTTCCTCTTAAATCAATTAAATTTCTTTTTGTATTCTCATCTAAAATATTGATTTTAATATCTTTATTTTCACAATTTGTTCCTTCAATTATAATAAAAATCTGGCCATCTCTTTTAAAAATTGTATTGACTTCTGTGTATGTATTGTCTTTTTTAATAGCCCAATACGCTTTATTTAGATTACATTCTTTTTCTGCAATTGTTGTTTCTGATTCTGTCTGTCTAAACTGTGGCTCTTCAAAAATTGGTTTCTTTTCACTTGATGCAAGAATTTGGGCTATTTCCTCGTATGTTTGAGCAATTTCAAATTGAGCCCTTGCTCTTATTTCATTATCAATAAAATAGCTTGAGATTATCTCATTGTAAAGATTAATTGCAAGATTTAAAGTGTTAATATCTTTTTGATCCTTTCCTACATTTCTGGATTGCAATGCTTCATTAAAATTAATGTTGATTTGATCTTGGCTTATTATTGAAATGCCTGGTATTGAGGCTTCTTGAGCTATCTTCCTTGCAGTTTCATTAAGATTTTCTAAGAATCTTTCTCTAGCTGAAACTTGCTGGATTAGATTTGTTGCTGCTGGCCTGTACAGCCAACAAGTTCCTAGATCACGTTCTCTTTCATCTTTGCCACAAGATCCAACAGGAACCCAGTCATCTGTTTTAGCTCCTATGCCTGGATTATAAGTTGAGCATTTTCTAATTATTCCAGTTTCAAGTAAGCCAGTTGAGAATGTTCCAACTAATGCTCTTGGAATTTGATATAAAGAAGAGACTTGCGAAACATCAGATTGCGACAAAGTTGTGATTCTGCCAGTTTGAGGAACACATTCTTCTTCTGTATCAATTTGTTTTGTTAGCTCAGCTTGGGTAAATTTATCTGTTAGGAATTTAGTTAAGAATCCAGTTGAGACTTTTCCAAAACCACAATCAAGTTTTCTTCCATAAATCTCTGAAGAAAGCTCTACACAAATCTCTTGATAGCCTGAAGGCAAGGTTCTTTCTATGTTTTCAGATGCAAAATCTCCTCTTAATAGTTTTTTATTTCTAACTAGGAAGTATGGTGTCATTGCTGGCTGTCCTTCTAATGACTTGGTTTGCAAGAACACTGAGTAAGAAATATCTTGATTTTCTCCTGCGTAGATATGATAGAATACAGAGTAGATACTTTGAGGTATTGGGGTAATGTCTGTATAAAGTGCTTCGTCAAAGAATGCTGTGAATTGCGGTGGTGACTCAGGTCTTAGAGTTTGTGCAAAAAAGTCTCCAATTCCAGGTATTTTGCCAAAAATTGCTGATTTACAGATCTCAGCTCCCAACTCAGGCAAGGATCTTCCAGCGTACATTGCAAATGTGTTCTTTGCATAATTTTGAGTAAAGTATTTCAATGAACCAATTGCATTATCCCAGCTTTGTGTGAATGAAGAATATTCACCACCTCTCTCTATATTAAATATCTTGCCTGCAATTGTTCCTAATAAACCACCCTTAAGATTGAAGATTGCAATTGCCTCTCTCCATAAGATATCACATATCCCAAAAGATCTTAACCTGTCACAGATTCCAACTGATCTTCCATCTACTTTTGCGGTTGTCAAGCATTGTTTGTATTCTTCAAGTACGGATCTTATATTTTGAAGGCCTGCTATGATTCCTGTAAAGCAGATTGGAAATACAACCTGCGGGAAATTCTTAATGCACAAAAATGAACTTCCTACAATTCCAGATTGAACAACATTATCTATTTCCCATTCACCACCAAAATTACATCTAGAGCTTGGGCATATAACTGGATCACAGGCATTAAACAATAGCCTACAATCTGTTGGGCTCATAAAATCTGTGCAAGAGGCTCCAACTTTCGGAACTGAAGAACTAACACTATAGCTTCCTATTCCAGCACAATTTACCACATTTACATCTCCCCTTCTAAATCTACCTTCATCTAGTTTTTTGTTTATTTGAGAGATGCAATTTTTCACAGAAGATAGCTTATTGTAAAGGATTCTGTCTCTAGTTCTTACAATTTCCATTTGCTCATCTAGATTTCCAATATAAAATGCTTCCTCGCTACCTAAAGGACTGTCTGGATATTGTTTTTCAAATAATCTGTAATTTGAGGTTTGGCCTGTAGGAGAATATTCTATTTCAACATAATGCTTAGCATCTACGCTTACAATTTCTGCTTTTCCTTTTGATTTTCCGCTTTCTACTAAGGTAAATGTTGGGTTATGCTTATATTGCTCTATTATTTGATCAGGATTGACAATATCATATTTAGTTCCATCTGGAAAGATTACCTCTTCTACAGTTGGATCTGTAACTGGTATTTTATTACCATCTGAATAGAAATAATATCCATCTTGATCTTTCAAAATATTCAATCTTGAAACTTGAGTAGTGGTTGTTTTTGGCTTAAATAGATTTTCTTCAGCTTTTCTTATTGTTTCTAAATCTTCTGTAAAGACAGCAACTCCAGATGTTTTTCCTTGATTGTTTTTCAAGTCTGAAATCAAAGAAGTCATTTCTGTATTTATTTTTTCATTGGCATAAATTTCAAAGATCTCTGATTTATGCTCATTATAGATTTGACTATTTGATTTACCTGTTATCTGAGATTGCCATGCAGGAGCTGACTTTAATCTGTCTAGTATAGAGTCAATAATTGCTTGATTCTGCTCGTAAGTTTTAAATCTGTCTTTATCAAAGAAAGTTAACCTAGATTCAAGTTCAATTTTTCTCCTATGCAATCTAACTAGCAGATCATAATATTTTTGCCTTAGATAATTGTCATTTTTCTTCTCTTTTCTCATCATGTCTAAATAAGATAAATCTTTTCTATCATCTTCGTAATCATCTCCAAGAGTCTTGTAAGGATCATAATTGTCTTCTGACTGAATTTTCTCAATTACTTCTCCAGCTTTATCAATATCATCTTCAAATTTATCTTGATTTTTAAAAACACATTCTTCATAAGTTAAGCTGCGACAATCAAGAGATGGATCTTCTGCTTGATATCTTCTTCTAAAATCTTCACTAACTTTTTTTCTAGCTAATGCAGAGGTTCCAGAACCAAACCAGAATAAATTCTTAACCCATAAAGTAATGTAAGTTATGAAGCAGAATTTTTTCCAGTATTCATGAATTTGAATTGCATTATTAATTATTTTATCTAATTTGATAATTAATTCCTGTGTTTTATCAATTTCTTTGTCAAAAGATTCAGAAAATAAAGGGAGATTAAACGGCCTTTTTTCTATTGGCAAATGCAATGTGAAATGAGATTCTGAAAAAGCTCTTTCAATATCTGGGCTTATTGTAATATGAACCTCTCTGTTTAATTCTATTTTGGAAACTTTTACATTTACTGTTTTTGCATTAGCAGCAAAGCTATCTAAAGGAATATCCTCTCCATCTTTATCATTTAAATTTATTATAACTGTTCTTTGTCTTGCGTCTCCACCAACATCAGAAGTAATTTCTATTTCCTTATCTCTAATATTTTTAACAATCCAATTTATGCTTCCAAAAGTTTGCAATTGGTCATTTTTTCTGTAGTAATTTCCTTTTCCATCTATTTCAATGTAAGCTTTTGATTCAAAATCTGTTCTTAGTTTTTCAGCGCCAACTAAAGAAACAACAATTATTTTACTATTTTCTTCTAGAGTTTCGGTGGCTTCTGTGTATTTAGATAATTTTTCTAAATTTGCAATATATCTCTCTATTTCAGTTATTGGAATAATCTTATTTACATCTTCTTCCTTGTATTGCAATAATTCTTTGAAATTTTGCAACGCTTCAAAATTATTATTAAGATAAAGCCAGTTTATTAAAGCAATTCTATATTTTGATAAGACATCCAGTTTTTTATTGTTGAAAGAAACTCCTGGATATTGATCTATAAGTTTCTGATATTCCATTATTGATTTTTCATATGCTGAATTAGAATTAGTTAATTTAATTTCTTCTTCTTTTACAATCCTCTCTTCTCCATATTTATTTTCAATAGCTCTGTAATTTAAAAGAGCTGTATCTAATTTTTTCTTTTCCTCAGTGAGCTCATTTCTCTTTTCTTCTGTCACAGCCAAATCAATATCTTTAATTTTATCTCTGATTACTGAAAGAAAATCAGAATTTATGTTAAATAACAGTCTGAGAGCTTGCTGTTTAAATGGAAATGGCAGATTTGGTTCTGATAAAAAACTATCAACGTCACTAGTTATATCATTGTAATTTTCAATAATTTGATCGCTATTAAGTTTTCTTTCCTCAACGTTTTTTCTTATTTCTTGATATTTCTCTTCCAAGAATTTGAATTCTGTTTCTAAATCTTCAACTCTAAAATCGTCTTGATTTAATTGAATTTGGGTTTTCTTTTCAAGAGTTTCTGTTTTTATGTCTCTAGTCTCAATCTTTAAAGATTCTTTTTGCCTTGTATTTTGATTTCTTAAAATTAACTCAACTAATCTTCCATCTTGACTTATTAAAACATCTTCTACATACCAAGAAGAGCCTAGATAAAGAGATTCTCCTTTTGAAAGCACTTTATATTCTGTTGAACCATCTCTATGAAGGTAGGCTCTTACTTTATCAGATGCTTCTCTTATATCATCAACTGAGATTGTAAACCTATCAAAAACCCTGCCGTATCTTGAATAGCCTCTTGAAGTTGCAGAAATTGAATTTGATTTTGATCTTTCTTTTATTACTAGAGGTCTTGCTAATGGATTTAATTCTGTATCATAAACCATGAAAGTTGCTGAGTCATCATCTACTTTTGTAGCTTGAATGTAGCCAGCATAAAATCTGTGATTTTCTTTGGTTAATGACCATTCACTAAGCTCTTGCTCTTGAAGCACATCTTTAGTTGGACCGAAAGTTAAGCCGCGAGAAACATCAAAATTTAGTCTTGCATCTATATCTAAAATTATTTTTTCTGGAACATCTTCCTCACGAGGAATTCTGTTTATTGGGATTTGCAAGAATCCTAGATTGTTATATGTAAGCTGGGATTCTCTTGGTGGCATGTATCTAACTCCTCCAATAGAGACAAAAGATTTTTTCTCTGGAGGGATTGTTGTAACTTCAACATTTCTTATGTCAATTCTTTTTATTTCTGGTATTGAGATTGAGGGATTTGTCGGAATTCCTGAAAGGGTTGCAATAACATTTATTCCTTGATCTTCCAAGATTCCGGTTCTGATTACAGTAGGCTGGTATTGATCTACATTTATTAGAATATCTTCTCCGACGATGTCTTCAAAATCTGTAATTGGAGTAATTGGGGCCAGTGGCTGCAAAAGATTTATATTTTGAGTTGCTGACTTTTCTGAAACTGACTTTTCTGAGGATGTTTCTATTTTTTGATTTAAGGATTTGAGATTAGAAGCATCTGAAACTGGCAAAGCTATAACTAGGAATAATAAAAAAATACTTGATATTAAAACCTCTTTTTTCCTTTTCATTTAGCTTAGTAATGGTTTTTTGGCTATTTTTGAATTTTGTGATATCATCTCATCTGTTTTTGTTAATTCTTGCATTGTTGAAGGTGTTTTTCCTCTTACAGTGTAAAGAGTTATTTTTGATGAGGAAGCAAGAGCTTGTCTTTCTATTGACCATGTAAATGAAGCTCCTCCAGATAATATTGAATCTAATGAAGTGCCTGGGATTGTTTGGGTTTCACATTTTCTTTCTGTTAAGCCAAGAGCTCCTAAAAAGCTTCTTCTTGGGGTATCTGAACAAATCTTTATTTTTTGATCCTCTATTTTGAAACCTTGGGAGCTTGATACAGTTAAATAAGATTTAACTTTATAATTTCCTGCAATTAACTTAATTTTATCAGTTCCTGAATAGACTACTTGGGTTGAGAATTTCTTGTCTTCATTTTCAAATTCGAATATTGCTTGCTCTGTTGGTTGTATAGTCCTTATATTTCCATTATCATCTATTATTTCTATTTTAAGATCTAGTTCGTAAATTGGCTCTAGAATTATTGAAATTGTGGAAGGTTCGTTCGTTGAAACTAGCAATTCTCCTCTATGGAAATTCTCTTTTTCTGCTGTAATTAAGGCGTTTGTGCATTGAGGAAATTTTGCATCTAGGAAAAAGGCATTGCCTTGCTGAATTGTCTGACCAATATCGCAAACTGAGCTTAAACATTTTATGGAGATTTTTGCATTTTGCAAAGAAGCTAGGGTATTATCATTTTTATAGCCCATTGCAAAAACTTTCATATCTGTCAAAGGATATTTGCATAATTCTGGTTCAGTATCGTAAGTATTTATTGCTAATCTATTTTCTCTGGGCTGGTTGTTGTCTATAATAACTTGAGTTGCAAATTGAAAGAATCCTTTTTCATCTGCTAAGGTTACTAGTGTTGGGAATTTAATATCGTAAACAAAATTATGGCTGTTTAAGCAAAAAATTGGGGCTAAGAATTTTGAAATCTCGCCTTTTGTAAATGGATCTTGAGTTAATACTTCATCCTCTCCTAAAATGTCAATTAAAAATGGCCATTCTGGAGAATATAAAAAATTGATGCTTATATCTTTATTTACTTTTGGTCCTTTTATGACAAAATTTTCCTCACCATCTTTTACATTATATTTTGATCCTTGGATTTTTGTTTCTGGAATATTTATTGAAAGAACCTGCTTAAATTTTTCAGCTATATCAGATTTCAGCCAAGTTTTTGGAATACAATCAAAATTAACTCCTGATGTTGGAATTTCATCGTAAATTGCCATTAGATCTAAAGTTAAATCTTCTAAGAAAAATTTTTCATTTTCTTCTTTAAAAATATTTGATGCATCTTGATATAACTTACCTAGAGAGTTTTCTAGAATTATTTTAAATCTATTAAAATCAAATTCAAAGTCACTTAACTTTAAATTTATGGGAAAGTTGAGCAATATTGTAATATCTTTTAATCCAACTTGAATGTCTGAAGATAGAGTGTTATAATTAATTTCATATCCTTCTCTTCTTAAATTTTTAAAATCGTCTATACATGCAAGTAAATTTTGGTTTAAATAAGATTCAATTTCATTTTCAATCTGGGTTTTTGATGGCATTTGTATTCTATCAATTCCATTAGCAGATTCATAATACCAATATAG
>CAZCNK010000031.1:8758-10761 GCA_964500345.1 Candidatus Woesearchaeota archaeon
TTGAAAAGATTTAGAGAATTTGACATAACGTTTGCTAGGCTTAATGGAATTTCGTCTTTCGGTAGGTTAATATAACCACCTTGTAAACTTAAAATGTTAATTGCATCTATTGCTATTTGAGAGGCGCAAGAATCAACAAATGTTTTTACTTTTTGAGCCTGGGCTGGAACTGTTAATAGTTCAACCTCTTCTTTTTGAAATTGTAATTTTAGTATATTAAATTTGAACAGGGCAAAAAACACTACAACAACTAGAATAAAGAGGCCTATTATAACATAAATTGTAGATTGAGATTTGGAATTCATTTCTTAGCACCTCTTACTCTAACAATTTTAGAACCACCTAGTTGCTTTACTTCAACGAGTTTTCTTTTTTCCAATGATTCTATTATATCAGAAACAGTTGTATTCTTGATATTAAAGTGCTTAGCAATTAGGCTAAAATTTACTAGGTCCTTCTTACTAATAAAATCTATAAGCTCCCTTTCACTAGGTATCATAAAACCCTAACACCTACTTTTTAAAGGTTTTAAAGCCTTTTTAAACCTCTTTTTTCCTTTTTAAGCTCTTTTAAACCTCTTTTTAGAATTGTCATTAGTATATAAATCTTTTGGATTGTTGAACTTTTTTAGCTTCCTGGAAATTTCTTTTATTAGCTCTTTGGAAGCTAGTCTTAATCAAACCCCTTTTTTGCATGAAAAATACCTTTAACCTTTTCTAAAACACCCGTAGATACAACAATGCACATCTAAGTCTATTTGAATTAAAAAAAATACCTAATTTTAGGTTATCACTAAAATCTTCTTCTATTAAAATTTCTATTTCTGCTAAATCTTCTATTGCTTTGAAATCTCCTATTTCCACTAAAACCAGTATTATACTCCCTTTGAACAAATAGTTGAAAGTTTACCCTTGTAAAAGGAGGCGTCTCTAATCTTTCAATTTTTATTGATCTGTCTTCCTGAACTCTCCTAAAATTATCATAATCTTTCTCAGACAATAATGATATTGCTTTTCCACTATTGCCTGCTCTTGCTGTTCTTCCTATTCTATGAAGATACTCTCTAGACGTCTTTGGTATATCGTAATTATAAACATGTGTTAAATTTTTTATGTCAAGCCCTCTTGCAGCAAGATCACTTGCGACTAATATTTGAATCTTATTTGAATGAAATTCTTCAATCACTCTAGTTCTCTGATTTTGAGTTAATCCGCCATGTATTGCCCTTGCATCAAACCCATGTTTCCTAAGATTAAATGCCACCATATCAACCATTCTTTTTGTATTGCAGAAAACCACAGCTAAATTAGTTGTTTCATTTTTTAATAAATGAGCTAATAATGAAAACCTATCATTTATTCCTGAGATATAATAATATTGTTTTAAAAAATCTTTTTCTACATATTGTTTAGCTTTTATAATAATCGGATTTTTCATGTACTCACTTGCTATTTTCATAACATCTGAAGAGAAGGTTGCACTAAACATTAAAGTTTGTCTTTTTCTCACCAAGGAATTTATTATTCTTCTTATATCAATAATAAATCCCATGTCAAACATTTTATCAGCTTCATCCAAAACAAGAAATTTAATATTGCTCAAGTTCATTTCTCTTCTTGATATTAAATCTAAAATTCTTCCTGGCGTTCCTATAACAATATTTGCTGTTTTAAGTTTTTGAATTTGAGGTTCTATTCCAACACCGCCATAAATTTTTACTATTTTAATCTCTTTATATTTTGCCAATCTCTCAAATTCTTTTGTAATTTGAAGGCATAATTCTCTTGTTGGTATTATTATAAGAGCTTGTATACCTTCATTAGTTTTTATGCTTTCTAATATTGGAGGAGTAAATGCAATTGTTTTTCCAGAACCAGTGCTTGATTGCCCAACAACATCCTTCCCTTCCTTAATTAAAGGAATAGCTTGTTTCTGAATCTGAGTGGGAGCTTCAAACCCATATTCCAATAGAGACTTCAAAATAAAAGGATCTTGCACAAGTT
>CAZCNK010000032.1:0-10640 GCA_964500345.1 Candidatus Woesearchaeota archaeon
GTAAGACCAAAGTTGATTTCTCTATCCTTATCTAGTAGCGGGTTTGTCATCTTGTCTGGAGTGTTTAGCTGTTTCTTCTAATAAAGCTTTCATAAAGCTCCATCTTCCTTTAAACTCATTCAATATCTTAGATTCTAGTTTACCATCTTGAGCCATACCAATACTTGCTGAAATTAAATCTTTTCTATCTTCAAATTCCTTTTTTATTCCTTGTGCAATAGCTTGCATTGCTATATATGGGTTTCCATAGTGATTTTGATTTACTTCCATTGGATTTAATACTCCTGAATAAGCTCCTGCTAAAGTAAAAGTATCCAAAAATACCTGCAAATGATCTTCAACTTTTGCACCCTTTGATTCAGCTACTGCTTCTAAAGCCTTAGCTAATGTTAAATAGCTTATAGCTGCTCTTGGTGATATTGGAAATATTAATGCTTCATCACTTCCTTTACTTCTATCTTGCACAACTTGTGGCCACGCATTCTTTACCTTTCTTTTGCTATTTCCTGGAACACTTTCCAAATAATCTAGACCCTTTCTAAGATATAATGCAGCTACATAATCAATTAATGGAATTTTTCTTTTGCTTGTTTCTTCTCTTAACCTTAAAATCTTTTCTGTCTTATCATCTGATTCTGAAGCAGATACTCGTGGGTCTTCTTTTGAAGCTAATATCTCTAGATCATCTCTAGGTTGTGTATCAAAATTGTCTAAATCCAAAATTAAATGCATTCTATCTAGTAAAGCTCTATCAGTTTCTGAAACACCAACATATCTACCATTTCCAACATTTCCAGAGGCTAATCCAATACTATAGTTATGACTCCCCAAAGGATATCTTACACCATCTATTGTAATAAAGCCATCAAAAAGATTAAAGAACTGGTTTTGAACTGCTGGAATACATCTTGTTAACTCATCAACAATAAAAACAGGATGATTTACTTTTGCTGTTAATTCCTTAATTTCCTCAGTGTTTTTTGCCTCTCCACTTCTTATTTTACCTAAATTTAATCTTGTAAACATCTCTCTTATTTCTAAATCATTTCTTCCTTGCTCAAAAAAACCTTTATTTCCAAATAAAGCTAAAACATCATTTTCAATCTGAGTTTTACCCCCGCCTGTTTCTCCTATTAAATAAACATTAAGCCTTGAGATTAAGGCTGCTTTTAGAACATCCTCTGTTGTAAGGCTAACTCCTCCTACATTAATTACCTCAGTTGTATTCCTATAATTCCTAAATCTTATATCTCTTAAATCTTCATAGCTCATTTTCAGCCTCTCTAACAACATTAATCTTAATTTCTACAATGGTTTTGGGTTTAAGTTCATGTCTTAAAAAGCTAGGTATAACTATAACAGCTTGATTACCGTGTTTCGCAATCTTTTTGGTTATTGTATAGGATCTATTCATTTTTTATAGATTTTATGTATATTTTGTTACTATTTAATAGATATAACTTATATATAAATCTTTCTGTTTTTGTTACTATGTAATTGCTATAAAATATAACTCATAGAAGTTTATAATCCTAAACCATCCTTATCTCAATAAGAGGCATATTTGAGGTGAATAAGCCAGTATGCTTAATTATAGCAGTATAACTGCCTGAGAAAGGATTTGAATATGTTGAATTTAGGGTTAGGTTAATATTTGTGTAAAGCAAGCCTAGCCTGGCTATAAATTTTTCAGATACAGGTGTTTTATCTAAAGAAATATCTAGAGTTCCTTCTCTAATTGCTGAGCCTGGTTCTATTATAACAGCATTAGTTTCTAGGCTCCAATTTACAGATTCTTTGTCATCTCTTATAAATAATTTTCCTGAGTTAATTATAAAGGGACTAAGTTCCCTTTGAGATCCTGGTCCTTCATTTACCACAGTTCTAATTGCATCATCTAAAGTATACATGACCTTTTTTGTTTGAATTACTGTGTTTCTGTCTTTCATTCTATTTATTAATGGAATTGCTGCTGTTAGAATTAAACTAATAACAATCATTCCAAGAGCAAGATATAAAACTGCACTAATCCAAACATCTCCTTTTTTCATCTCAACTTCATTTTTTCAACTTTATTTTATTTTATTATTTTATATTTTTATCAAATAAAAAGAATCTTAGCAACTTAGGATGTATTCTCTAATTGAAGAGCCACATGTTATATCTTTAGATCCTGATTCGCCTTTTATTGTTGCAATAGCTTCTACTCTTGAAGCTCCTGACAAAGGATTATCAAGCGTAATGCTTTTAATTCCAAATGGACCAAGCCCAGGTTGAACTTCTGTTCTTCCATCATCACCTGAGAATATTCTAAATGTTATATTAACAATCTCAACATCTCCTCTGTTGTCTATTGTAACCTTGTTATCAGCACAATTAACTTCAGAGATTTCAAAATTTAAATCAGTAGCGCATCTCAATGCCTCTCTTGTTGTCTCTTCTGTTTTTTTAGTTGTGCTTTTAACATAATCTAAACCCCAAGTCATTATGACAGCAGCTAAGGCTACTGTAAAACCAATTAATAAAACAGTTGCAATTAAAGGAGAAATTCCTTTTTTAGAAAATTTATTTAATTTTTTATTTGGTTGAAAAGATTGAATTGATTGAATTTTTTTCTCTGGCATTGTTTATACCTCTACTTTTGCCCTTTTATCAGAGCAAGGTTGAAATGGGCCTAATCTTGAGCCTAGTGTAAGTTTTGGGATTATTATAATTTTTTCTGGAGTTATTGTTGAGCCCTGAACTATATAGCTTATTCTTGAGGAATCTCCTGGCTTAACTTCTTGAATTACCTCTTTAGTTTCAGTTTCTCCGCTACCTTCAATTACAATTGAAAAAGCTGAAATATCTCCTGAGCCAATGTTTTCAACAGTTACATAACCAGAAGAAACATCTAAAACATTTATTTCAATGTCTGTTGCACAACTTAAGGTTTTAGCTGCGATTTTACCTTCTTTTTGCTGAACTTCCTCTACATAGCTTTTGCTCCACAGCATTACTAAAGAAGACGCAACAACAACTAATCCTACTAAAAGCACAGATGCAATTAATGGAGAGATTCCTCTTTTTTTCATTTTCTCTTTAATTTTTTTTATCTCTTTGATCTATTTAATTTTTATAACTCTTATTTTTTATTATTTAGCAATTTAATGTAACCTTTCTATCAACGCATGCAATATCTTGATTATTGTAATTTATAATTGGAATTATGTCAATAAACTCTTCTGCTGTACCGATTAATAAATCTTTTGTTTGATCGAGTTCTAGGGGTTGTGAAAATTCTAAAACATCTATTCTAATTTCATCATTGAATTTTGTTCTCATTTTAACTTTTGGAATCTTAAAATAGCCTTTATTAGATACAGAGATTTGTGTATTTGAGGAAAGTGAGCAGTTACCAACTAAAACAACGTTAATAGAAGTATCACTGCATCTTAAATCTCCTTCAACGTCTTTAACAATGTCTTTTGTTATTTTTTCTGTTTGCTGCCTTGACCAATTTGTTACAATTAAAGCAAGTGCTACACCTAGGGCAATTAACAAGACAAAAGATATTAGCAAAGAAACTCCTCTTTTATTAATTTTTTTTCTTTTATTAATTTTTTTTATAGATCTCATTTTAATTATTTTAAATCATTGAAATGCCTTTATTAAATTTCCCTTTTGCATACACTTTCCTGTCTTTGCCTTGCTGCTCCTTTGTGACTATAATTATTTCTGGTGAATTTGTTGATAATTCAACTTCGTATCTAACATTTTCTATTTCAAAATCAAGCAATTTTTTTGTATCAAAAGGATTTATTTTTCCAGAGAAGGTACATTGAGCAATGTTTGACATATCAACGCCTGAAATTGATAAACTTAATCCTGCTATTGATATTGAAACAGGAACGTCTCCAAAGCAGCCATAAAGATAAATTGGAGTTGAGATTCCAGTGTAGTTGAATTTTATTCTATCACCAGTTTCGAGATAGTTTCCTAAAAAAAGTGTTTCATTAAAGATGAATGCGTAAACTAATTCAAAATCTGGGTTTTTTGTTTTTGAATATGAGGTAAATAAGATTGTGAAATTTCTAAAAATATCTTTTATGTTTTGATTTTGAGATATAACCTCATTGATTAGTTTTGCACTTTCTAGTTCATAATTTTTAGATAGCTCCTCAAAGTCACTTTCTTCTATTGAAGTTCTGACAATATTTGAAGGGGTTAAAAGAACATATATAATAAACCCTATTATCAAAGCTACTAGAATATATAACTGACCTCTTTTATTCATATTAAGAATTACTTCTTATTGTTTAAATATCTTTTTATATCATCAAAAATAATGTTTATTGGTCTTTCTCCATTTATGCTAATTAAAATTCCTTTATTCTTGTAATAGTCTATTAAAGGCTGAGTTTCTTTTTTATATATCATAATTCTTTTTTCAACTATCTCTTTTTTATCATCTTCTCTTACATACAAATCTCCTTGGCATTTCTCGCACTTATTTCCAAGCTTGCTAGGATAATAGATGCTAAAAATAAATCCACATTTGCTGCATTGCTTTCTTCCAGTAATTCTTTTTATGGCCTCTTCTTCACTTATTTCTAAATACATTACTTTATCAATTTTAAAATATTTATCAAATAATCTTGCTTGATTTAAATTTCTTGGAAAACCATCCAGAATAAAATCATTTTTTATTTTATTAAGTCTTTTTTTTAAAATAGAATATGTTAAAGCATCTGGAACGAGATTGCCTTTATTTATTATTTCTTCTAGTTCTTTTCCTAGTTTACTGCCAGTTTTAATTTCTTCTCTAAATAAATCTCCTGTACTTATATACTTCCAGCCAAAATCTTTTTCTATAAGCTTACCTTCAGTTGACTTTCCTGAACCAACCATTCCAAGAAGAATAATTTTCATCTTTTTTATCAAAGATTAATAACTTAAATATTTTTGGATTTTCAAATTTCAAAGATTTTTGACTAATTTATTTTGCCACAAGTATTATTAAAAAAAATTTAGAAAAATTTATATATGTGGTTAGAAAATGAATCTTTATGGGAATTGAAGAAGTATTAGAATTGTCAACAATTGAATTTTCGGACGCTTTAAGTTTGAAAGAGATTATGGACTTATTTAAGCGTCTAGCTATAGCATTAGGCGGTAGTTTTGATTATAGGCTAGAGTTCCATGAAAGAATCGGAGAATTACACAATCCAGTCAATTATAACAGGCGCAGGTTTTTTACAGACATAAGAGGATCATTTTGTTCAAGATCTCCTTTAAATTCTGTAGGTTTTTACTGTGAGAAAGATAGAGAAAACCCAAATTATTTTAGAGTTATGAGATTTGAGATATTTCCAAAAGAGAGAATAGAAGAATTTAGGAGTGAAGAATTAGAGTTAATGAGACAATTAAAGCAAGAGGTTGAGAGATACTTTGCGAGTATTGCCTGATAGTCACCCAAAGTAATGATTTTTTTCTGATTTTTTCTCTTGAGTCCAACCATCTCTCAATTTTTTTGAAACATCTGCGACTTGATTTTTAATATCTTTCCATTTTGAATAAAAATCTTTAATAAAATCTGCATCTCTTTTCTCATCAGGAATTATTTCTATCATTAAAGATTCTCTCTCTAGCTTCATTAACTCTCTTAAAAATTCTGCTATCTTTCTTTTACTGCCATTATCAAAAAAATTTGATTCTTGCAAGCTGACAAGAGAAGAAGGATTTGGTTGAAGGATTGTTTGCAGCATATTAACCATCCAAGCAACCTTATCTGTTAATCTTCTTCTAATAAACCTAAGTGGAAATTTTATTTCAGTTATGCTTGGAACATAAAGAAGCTCAAACTCAGAATCTAGCTCCTCATAACTAGGAAGATCATATTTTTTAACGTAAGATTCATATGCCTTTTTTAGTTTATCTGCATTGTCCATGCTTTAAACTCATAATAAGGAAATATAAAAATGTTTGTAAATGCTCTTGGGCGGGATTCCTATTAAGTGAACCAATTTTTAGAGTTGGAAAAGAGCACTTACTCTACAAATTTTTGTCTATAAACTTCTTTAATGTAGTTAAATCTTTTTTTTTCTCATCATAATGGAAGGCAATTATACCAACAGAGAGGGCACTTTTTACTGCATCTGGATTGTGTTCAAAATATATTACATCTTTCACGTCTAGATTGAAATTCTTGAGCATTATTTCAAAATATCTTGGGTCAGTTTTTTCTGGATTATGTTTTAAGGTAAAAACTTCATAGGGCATTTTATCCAAACCAAACTTTTTGAATTGTTCATCATTTGCACCCGTTAGAATAATCTTTCGATTAGGATAGGTTTCAAGCAAATCATGCATCTCTTTGAAAACCTTAAAAGTGCCCTCTTCTATTACGAAACAATCAACTGCGTCTACTAAAATTGTCTTCATATTTTTAAGTTATTAAATGAAATTTAAAAATGTTGCTATATCAAGTTGGTTTCAAAGATAAGCCTCGGGTGAGATTTGCACTCACGACCTCAGCCTTACCAAGGCTTTGAGCGACCTTATTATAAATTTTTATATTAATTCTGTGCTCCAGCTAGCTGAGCTACCGAGGCATAGATTTTGTGTGAAATTTAAGAGCTTTTAAGATTTTTGATAGGGGAAAATTGATTAATAATAAGAAATATAAGAAATTTAGCTACATAGAAGACTTTATAAATTTAATTATAATTTTATTAAATATGATTGAAATCAGAAGCTATCAAAATTCAGACTATCAAGCAGTAAGAGAAATATTGGAGTCAGGAAAATTGTTTTGGGAAAGATCTGATAATGAAGAATCTCTAGAACGAAAGATAAAACAAAATCCTGATTCAATTTTAGTAGCTGTTGAAGATGGAAGAATAGTTGGAACACAATTTATTGTAGAAGATTTTATGACTTTTCTTTTTAGGCTCGCAGTTCATCCAGAGTATAGAAGAAGAGGAATAGGAGCTGCACTTATGGAGAGAGGTGAAGAAATGTTAAGACAAAGAGGGCATAAACATGTTAATATTCTTGTGGAAACGTCAGATGCTGAATTATAAAATTATTACGAAAGAAAAGGATATGAAAAATGTCGTACTTATGTTTGGATGGTTAAAGAATTTTAATGTATGAATATTTTTTACCTACGTGCCTTTATCTTTTGCCGTAAACAATTACAACATCATTGTCAGTTCCATTTGCATTCCAAGCTTCAATAAATGTAGATTTTAGCACTTTCTTGTTTGCTTCTGGCTTTTTAGGTCCTGATTCATGATAGAAAATATTTTGATTATCAAACCCTGTTACGACAATGAAATGCCCTTGATAAAGACCTTCCTTTTCAACAATTTTATTATGGTCAATCAACATCAATGGAATATGCCCTTGTTCAATATGAGATTCAATCTCATCGAAAGGTAATTTCCTTTTTTCAAAGATATTGTACTTGTGTAACTTTTTTATTGATTCTATAACAACAGGAAGGTCTGTGAATTTCAAAATTTTTTCAGCATCTTTTCCAAAATGTTTTTGTATAAAAGGTTTTCCTTGCAAAAATGGTTCTAGATCTCCCTTGGAATAAAATTTAACTTTCAAATCTAAATCATGGAGAACAGTAACAACCTGAGAAGTCCAAGTCCAAAAACCTTTTTTTCTTCCAGTAAGTTTATCAAGCTCTTCTAAAGAAAAATCCTTATTAATAAAGTGCTTTAAGACAGACTTTATTGTAACTTGCATACATTGTTTTCCGTCTCCTTTGTTTTCGTAAAACGGGACTGATAATATCATATACCTAGATAAATTGTGTTGGTATATAAAATCTTCGGACTCCCAAAATTTATTTAAAATTTATTTTATCCATTAATTATTAGAGGGTATAAAAGAACCCTCAAAAAGCTTATAAATTAGAAGATTTTAAAAATGATATGCAAAAGATTGTTGAGAGAAGAGGTGCTTTTTTAATTGTTTCTGTAGTAATGATAATGCTTGCTTCTTTTTTTAGTTCTAATTTTGAAAATGTAATAACGGGAGAATTTCATAAAAGCACAGGCAGGACTTTTACAAAATTAGAAAGTTATAAGATTCCTTGCAATTTGCAGGGTGCTAAAATAATGGCAGATGCAATAATTAGAAAATATGGCTGCCATGATTTTGTTGTAAGCAAAAATTGCGAAATGGGTGTTATTGGGAGATTGCCAAAAGGTTTGGAATTTAAAAATAATTGTAAAGATTATTTTGAGAGAAGAGTTTTAGCTAATTTGTGCCATAGAGAATTAGCTGAGATATGTGAGATTAAAGCAGAAGGAGAATAGACTTTCTTTAATGATTACTATTTGATAAATTTTACCTTGGATAATAATTAATATGATAATTTTATTTTAAATAGTTTTTTATTTTCTTCTTTATATTTTTTTATTATTTTTCTATATTCATTATCTGTTTCAATAAGAGAAAATAATTTATTATTTTTTAGATAATATGGATCTACAAATCTCATTTTCTTTCTTCCTTGAATGTCTGGATTTTTATCATCGTCTTTGAATTTTAAATTTAACAAGAGATTTAGTTTTGATAAAATTTCTTTATTTTTTGAGTTTTCCAATTTATCGATTATAAAAGAATCATCTTTCAAGAAATCTTTTTCAGAAATAATGTTGCATTTCAGAGCTATCTTCAATGCATCACTTAAAATGCTATATCTTATAAAAGCCTGCTTTCCTGCCCAATGATCTCTTTGACATTTTAAGAAACCTAATCCAAATTCTTTAGCTAAGATTTTATCTTTGAAAATAATTTTATTATCATGTACTATTAAAGAATTTACAATTGGCTTTATTATTTTTTTATTTATCCATAAGGCGTCTCTAAGAGCATAATCAATTCTATCTGCGCATAAATTTGGTATTGGCTGATCCAATAGTTTGAAATTTTCTAAATTAGAGATTTCGCTTATATCAAATTCAAATTTTTCTAAAATTTCTAGAATCCCTGAGCTTATTAAAAATTTTTTATGAACCTTATCTTGATAATCTTCTGAAGATTCACTTCCTATGACCCAGTCTATTACGTGTGAGAAAGCTGTGTGGGAGACATCATGCAAAAGGCCTGCAATTTGCTCATCTAATTTAGAATTTAATTTCTTTAATAACAACATAACTCCGGTAGAATGTTCATATCTGCTAAATCCCTTTAGATGATAATATTTGTCTGGGACTCCATATTGGGCAATATTTTTCAATCTTAATAGAGGTTTAGAATCTAATAATTCAATTAACACTTCATCTTTTATTTCAACATCTCCGTAAAGTCTATCTTTAATTATAATTTTTAACACTCCAAATAAAAAAGATATAGAAAGATTTAAATATTTATTTAAATTGAGTCTAGAAATATGAAGCTAAATATATATAGAATTCAGGTTATGGCTGCAGAATATTATTACGCGGCACTAGATGCATATTCTGCAGAGCAAGCTTTCCGAAGAGATGCAAACCTCCCTGATTTAAGCCCCCTCAGTCAAATTAATGATGTTGAAATAAGAGAGGTTGGAAGACTTGAACTTAATATTGGAATGTTAGAAGATTTGCTTAGAAAAATGCCCTTACATACAGAAGAAGATTCTAAGAAACCATTTGCTATAGAGGTTCCATCACTAGAAGAAATGAATTCTCTTAGGGTGGGTTTGTTAAGGTTATCTAGAAGATGATAGAAGATAACTAGAATAAACTCTGAGAATAAGATTTTGAATTGAATGCGGGGGACAGGAGATTTGTAACAAAAGTAATTTCTCTTGCTATTTCGAACCTGCGCAGGCACTAAGCCACAGGATTTCTCAGCCAGAACCGAAGTTCCGACACCTCCATGTTAGTAAACTGGTCTTAAGTTTAGCACTCAAGATCTGAGTCCTGCTCATTTGGTCCATTGCTGTTTGACCAGATTTCAGGGCTCTTGCCACTCTGACACCCCCGCATAAGGATTTCATTAAATCGACCCTTATGAATCAAATTGAGAAAATTTTATTTATAAAGTTTTGTAAATTTTAATTTGAAAATAGAAAAGGTTTAAAAGGGGATTTTTAGGTTTTCTTAGATATGGTTGAATTTTTAAATCCAATATTTTTTGGTTTTTTGGCTGGATTTTCTACTATATTAGGAATTTTGATGATATTGTATTTTGAGAACTTTACAAAAAAGTATTCTAGTTATTTTATTAGCTTTGCTGCTGGTATTTTATTAGCGTCTGCTTTTTTTCATATAATTCCTGAGAGCATTGAGTTAAATGATAGCAGCTTATTTATTGTTTTGGCTGGATTTTTAATTTTTTATTTGATAGAACATTTCTTAATTTCACACTCTCATTCTTATGAAAAGGAAAGAGAATCAAGGGAAAATGTTGTTGGAAAAATTGGAATCATTGGCATTACTTTTCATTCTTTAATTGATGGGATTGCAATTGGAGCTGGATTTGAGATCAGCAAAGGCATTGGATTAATAGTTGCATTAAGCGTTATAATGCATGAAGTTCCAGAGGGTATTACAGCATTATCAATTTTAATACATTCTAAAATGAAAAGAGCTAAATCAATTTTATTTTCTTTATTAGTTGCAATTGCTACCCCAATAGGGGCTGTATTAACG
>CAZCNK010000033.1:0-8765 GCA_964500345.1 Candidatus Woesearchaeota archaeon
TTTCTCCTTTATTCTCGTGCCCTTCTATAGTTTTCTTAGGATCAACAAGTATCAGACATCCTACATCTACATATCTCTTGAGACTCTCAAGGTATTTACTGGCAATCTCTTTTTCATAGTCTGATAAATTTTTTTGTTTATGCTCTACATTAAACCAAACCTCCCCATCTAAAAATCCTCTATCTAAGATGATTATATCATACTGTTCATTATGTTTAGCTAGAATAAGTTTCTCTAATATTTTATTGAAAAAAAGAATATTATATTCGAATGCTTCTTTCAATGGAACTTTTACTTCTTTTTCTATTTCTCTATCTGTTAATATAAGGTATTTAATCCCCTTTTTACTTAGATAAGATGTTAATTTATTAATTTGTTCTGTCTTTCCCGCCCTTGGCATACCAAAAAATTCAATTACTTTCATCTTGTCCCTCCAAAAGACTTACCAAATCAAAGATATCAGTAATCAAATAATCAGGATTTTCTCGCCTAATCAAATCATCTGGATTATAACTAAATCTATTAGATATTGCGGCTGTTCTGACGCCTACAGTTCTAGCTTCTCTTACATCTTTTGCTGTATCACCAATATACAAAGCATTTTCTGGAGCAATATTTCTTCTAGAACATGCTTGTTTTATAGCTCTTGTTTTATTATCCGTTTCACAATAAACATCATCAGCAGTAAAATAAGCATCAAGCCCTGATAATCTCAGTCTACTGATTACATGATCTTGGCTCTCATTAATGCTAACAACTGCCCTTGCGATGTTATTATTCACGATTTTTTGTAATAAATTTCTTGCCCCAGGAATGGCTCTATGTGTTGATTTGGCAACCTTTGCATAATAAAATGATAATGCCCCCTCCACGTCTTTAACACCAAATCTATTGTAAAACTCGTTCCAGCTATACTCCCCCAAAGACCTTCGATATTCTTCAATGTCAGGAACATTTCCTCCCATTTCCTTAATGATTTGTTTATCAACATCATAGCTAATGCTAAGAGAATCGATCAATGTTCCATCCACATCAAATATCCATAGTTTCGGTTTCATTCTGATTTTTTATTACGTAATAATAGTATCCACTTTGTTCTTAAATATTATTTCCCCCCTAGGGGGTATATAATAGAAAAATTTATAAACTTTGGAATCTCTAATTATTTATGTTAAAAGACTTAAAAAATATCGGTTTAACTGATGGGGAATCTAGAGCATATTTATCTTTACTTAAACTGGGTTCTTCTACTGTTGGCCCTATTGTAAAAGAATCTAGAATTTCTTATTCTAAGATTTATGAGGTTTTAGGCCGGTTACTGGAGAAGGGTCTTATAAATTATAACATAAAAGATAAAACTAAGTATTTTCAAGCAATAAATCCAACCAGATTACTTGACTTTATAGAACAAAAAGAAAATGAGATTATAGAAAATAAAAACCGGCTTAAAAAAATTATTCCTAACTTAGAAAGAATTGGAGATAGAAGTACTCTCCAAGAAGCAGAGATTTTCTTAGGGACCAAGGGGTTAAGAACAGCTTACAAAATACTTTTAGAGGGGAAATCTAAAAAAGAGTTTTTGCTCTTCTTTTATTTGCATGATGAAGAATATGCTGAAAACGCAGATTTTTTCTACCAACAAGAATTTTATTATTTTAAAAAAGAAGGTATTAAATTAAGAGGGATTGCAACTTCAAATTTTAAAGAATCAAAGTTCTATAAAAGATCACCAAATTTTGTTGATCTTAAGTTCGTTGATTTTCCGTTGCCCTCTATGGTCGATATATTCAATGGAAAAATATTATTGACGATGTGGAGAGATAAGCCTATTGGAATTTTGATTCAATCTAGAGAAGTATATGAAAATTATAAGAATTATTTTGAAGAGTTATGGAAAATAGCGAAATCATAAATAAAGCCCGCTAAGGGCGCAAAGCCCCTAGCAGGAGGACTAAAATGCACCACGAAGCACAAATTAGTCCAGAGAATAAGAATTCTTTGGACTTTAAAAAAGTAATGTGTAGATTCTGTAAATCAGAAAACGTAGTTAAGAAGGGATTTAGAAGGAATCAAAGAAGAGGGAAACAGCAAAGATGGCTTTGTAGAGATTGTTATAAAAGCTTTACAATTGATAAGGGATTCTGGAAGATGAAAAATCCAGAACACCTAGTAACTATGTCCTTAGATCAATATTACATGAATTTGTCAAGCAGAAAAGTTAGCAATTCTCTAAGCAATTATTTGAACAATGAAACAAGTCATCAGACTATTTTAAATTGGATAAGAAAATATTCTCAAAAAGTAAAACCATTTACAGAAGATTTAAAGTTAGATTTGTCTGGAGAGACTTATTTAGATGAAATAGAAATAAACTGTAAGAAGAAAGCAGGAATATTTTGGAGTGCTATTGATGGAAATACGAAATATATTGTCGGTTATTTGTATTCTTACCAAGCACAAAATATCAAAGATGCTTTAAAAATATTGAAAACAATAAAAGATAGGCAACAAACCAAGTTTATTCAAACCGATGGTTTAGTTTATTATCCAACAGCTATGAAGAAAATATTTTACAGCAATAAAGTTAGAGGGTTAACTGTTGATCATATTATTTTAAATGTGAGAAAAACAGGAAAGCATAATGTCAAAATTGAAAGATTTTTTAGAAATGTAAAAGAAAGAACTCAGTTAATGTATTGGTTTAAGAATTTCAGAAGTGCTAATGATATTTTAGATGGCTATGTAATTTGGTACAACTTTGTTAGAAATCATATGACTTTAGGCAAAACTCCAGCAGAAGAAGCAGGATTTCCTATTGATTTAGGAAAGAATAAGTGGAGAAAATTAATAGAAATAGCAACTTATTCTAATAATCATGCCCCGTAGACTTTACATTACACTCAAAGCAAATCTTAAAATAGCAGCAACTCCTCCTAACTGAGCGATCTGCTTCCCCTCTCTTGTCTCATTAGAAATGATCTTAACCTCGCTTCCATAACTAGCAGCTAAATCCTCAAACTCCTCAATCTTTTTATCATCTAAACTCTCACTTATTAATAAAATATCAACAGCTCCCATCTCAAAAGCCTTCCTCACATTCTCCTCGCCATAAACAGCCCTCTTAGACTCACTCCCTAAAATCGTTAAAAATCTATTCACAATGTTTTTCTCCTCGATAATTGCCTCCTCTGCAAAAATATCTTTACTCTTATCAACTAAGTCATGCAATCCACTTTCATCAGTATAAGTTAAATCTTGCACAGCCTTAATCTTCTTCTTTATCTCCGTATTCAAATATTCAATAAAATCCTCTTTAGTCTGTCCAGGACCACCAACTAAAATTCCTTTTAATTCTTTCATATTCAAAAATTCTTTTTTGCAAGTCTCAGCAACCCTTTTATAAAACTCAATTGCCATTCCCTCTATTAATCTTTCAAATCTTTGAGAACTCTGCCCACCTGCTTTAAATTTTCCCGGCACCCCTGAAGTCAAATGCTCTCTCACATCAATACTAGTCCCCTTCATAAGCCCAATAGTAGCCTCTCTTCTATCCATAACAATCAATCCATACACATCCCTGTATTCCATCTGACTCTTCAAAATATCAAGAACAAAAACCTGATCACATCTATACAATCTAACCTTAATCGGATCAGGTGGTTCAATGCTCCATATTTTAATATCTACTTTTCCTTCTTGAGCAGCAATATTCCCAGCAAAAACAGCCAGTCCATTCTCTGGAGTTTTCTTAAACAATCTCAAATGCCTTATGCATCTCTCCAAACTATCAATCACATTACTCCTAGTTCTCGCATCTTTAATATTCTTCGCAGTGCTCTGTTCGCTTTGCAAATGCTGTATTATCTTATTCAAATCATAATCTTTAGGAACATACACACTAACAAGTTCAGTATGCCTCCCCCTAATCTGTTCTAATTCTCTCACAAATCTCCTTAATCTCTGTCTTTCCTTTGAATTCATTATAACTCACAGAAAAAATAATTTTAATTTCTTTATAAATCATTCTAAACCCTTATCTCAAAATTCCCAACCCTAATTTCCTTGGTGCATGTAACAGATTTCAAATCATCTAAAGCCCCTTTCAACAACTCATAATCTTTTTTCTCCAAGATCAAATAAATCCCATGTTTCAAACTCAATTTATTACTTGTTTTAAACTGCCTGACTTTCCCCAAAATCTCAATAAACTTATCTCCAATTTTCTCAGCATCTTTATCCTCCAATCCCTTCTCAAATTCAGGCCACTTAGAAACATGAACACTTTTCATTTTCTCCTTATCTCTAAAATACAAACTCCAAATCTCCTCAGTTATATGAGGCATTATTGGCGCAAATAATTTTAGAATTCTAATAAAACAACAATACAAAGAATACTGCGCACTTAATCTATCATCTTCACTCCCACTATACAACCTGCCTTTAACAATCTCCAAGTAATTGTCACAAAACACATTCCAAAAAAAATTCTCTATCTCCATCTTATTTTTGCTATAATCATAATTCTCAAAATACTCAGTGCTTTCCTTAATCACTTTATTCAATCTGCTCAATACCCATCTATCCATTAAAAATAACTTTCTAGGTTTTTCTAATTTATAATCTTTTAAATTCATAATGCAAAATCTAGCTGAATTCCATAATTTAACAATAGTCCTCTGCCCACTCATTACCTCTTTCTCCATATAATCAGTATCCTCTCCCAGCTTGCTTGAAGCAGCCCAAAATCTCAAGGCATCAGCCCCATATTTCTCCAAAACAATCTCAGGCTCAACCACATTTCCCTTGCTCTTGCTCATCTTCTCCCCTTCCAAGGTCACAAAACCAGATATCATAACATCATTCCAAGGAATCTTATTAAAGTGATAAAAACCTTTTACAATAGTATAAAAAGCCCATGTTCTTATCAAATCATGAGCCTGCATCCTTAAACTCATAGGTAATCTTTTTCCGTCAAATCCATTTAATATCATCGGTGTCGTGCTAGAAGTTGCCCAAGTATCCATCACATCCTTCTCAGGAATAAATTTGCTATTACCACACTTGCATTTTCCCTTTGCTTTATCATACAAGGGATCAACAGGTAAATCCTTCTCATCAGCCAACTTTACTTCATTACAATTCTTACAGTACCAAATAGGAAAAGGCACCCCAAAAAATCTCTGTCTTGAAATACACCAATCCCACTGCAAATTCTCAACCCAATTAATATACCTCTTTAACATAAATTCTGGATACCATTTAATTCTTTTCCCTTCTTGAATTAATTTTTTCTTATTCTCAAGAATCTTAATATACCATTGTTTAGTTTTCAAAATCTCTAATTCAGTCCCGCATTTATCATGAACATTAACGCTATGCTCTATCTGCTTCCTCTCTCTTAACAAATTACTCTTCTCAAGATCTTTAACAATCTCTTCTCTAGCCCTCTTCACACTCAGCCCCTTATATTTTCCAGCTTCATCGCTCATCAATCCATCTTTGCTTATAGCAACTTTCAAAGGCAATTTATATTTTCTCCACCATTCAGCATCAATATGATCTCCAAAAGTGCAGCACATAACAATTCCACTACCCTTTCCCATCTCAACCTTCTCATCTTTCAAAATTGGAACATAATAATCAAATAAAGGAACCTTAGCCTTCTTTCCAACTAAATTCCTATATCTCTTATCATTAGGGTTTACAAAAACAGCAACGCAAGCAGCTAATAACTCAGGTCTCGTAGTAGAGATTATAATCTCCTTTCCATCAACATCAAAAACAACACCATTAAAATGACTGCTTCTTTTTTTATCTTCAAATTCAGCCTGCGCAATTGCAGTATTGCAAGTCACACACCAACTTACTGGGCTCTCCTCCTGATACACCAGACCTTTCTTATACAAATCCAAAAAAGACATCTGAGAAATTTTTCTGCATTTATTGTCAATTGTGCTATAAATATCAAAAAAATCGCAACTCATCCCAAGTATTTTCCAACTATTTATAAAATCCGGCCTTATTTTCTTTAAAGTCTCTAAGCATAATTTAATAAAATCATCTCTTCTCATTCCACTAGCCTTAACATTTCTCAATTTCTCAATTAACCTTTCAGTTGGCAACCCATTATCATCAGTCCCAAAAGGAAACCAAACATTATACCCTTTCATTCTCTTGTATCTTGCAATAAAATCTCCATGAGCATAACTATAAGCATGTCCAATATGCATCTTCCCACTTACAGTTGGTGGTGGTGTATCTATTGAAAATATCTTGCCTCTTCCCCCAGAGTTAAATTTAAACAAATTCTCCCTTTCCCAATAACTTTGCCACTTCCTCTCTACATCCTTAAAATTGTATTCCTTGCCAATTTCCATACCTAAAATTTCCAGAGCTAAATTTAAATAGTTTTTGATATCTTTTTATTCATTGTAAAATTAGCAACTTTTCTCTTTTGAATTCCTCTTAGAAATTTTAATTGGGTCCTCCTATATTCTTTAATTTCTTCATCAAATGGTCTTCCAGACTCTATAACCTCAATTACTTTTTTTATAGATATTAGTTTTTCTCCACTCCAGAAATCCTCTTTTTTCTCTTTTGGTTCACTAAATCTTTCTATCTCCCCAACAAAAAAGTGCATATGCTCTCCTTTATACTGCAAATACCTTTTTTTCTGCTTTTCACTCTTAACCCAATTCGGACCCCATACAAATTTCAATTCTTCAACTTTTCTCAAATTTTTTATTATGGCCCCAGTTTCTTCAAATGTTTCTCTAAGAATTGCCTTTTCTACTTCTTCGTCATCATCAACGCCACCACCTGGAAATACGAGAAAACCGCTTCCACTATTTTTTGCAAGAACATTTCCAATTTCATCAGTAAAATAACCCTCGCAATTCCTTCTAAAAGGTAATTTTTTTCTTATCATTAGTAATTTATACAACAAGAGGTTTTTTAATTTTTCTATAAACGAGAAATATAATAAAAATATAACTCTTAAAACCGTTAAGTTAACAATGCATTTTTTGGAAACCTTTAAAAACATCTTAACTCTTTTTCAAACAGTCGGGCCGGTAGCTCAGCCTGGGAGAGTACGCGGCTGAAGTTTGTTTTCAGATCCCGCGATGTCGTGGGAGGGTTCTAATAAAATTAGCGCCTCACGAATTCAAATCCCACCTGGCCCATAATTTTATCATCTCTAACTTAAAACTATTTAATAATCACTCAAGTAAAGCTTATAAAGTGAATAACTCTTAATTCTTCTACAAATAAAAAATCAACACCTCAAATCAACAGAAACCTTTATTAATAACTTAACATTATTTCATTTCGATGAAATCATTTCCTAGAATTAAAAAAAGAGGCGCAATAGAGCTTTCTATGACCACAATCATAATAGTAGTTATAGGAATCACAATCCTAACTCTTGGTTTAAGATGGGTTTACAATATTTTTGGTGGTTTAGAATCTCAAAGACAAAAATTAATAGAAGCTACAGAAGAAGAAATAAGAAAAACATTTGGTGATTCAGATGATCCAATTAATCTCTTGACAAGCGCAATCTCAATAGAACAAGATAAATTCTACGACCTGTCAGTTGGTTTAAAAAACACATATGGAGAGCCAAGAAATTTCAAATATGATATAGAAATAATTGACGCCCCCCAAAATGTTCAGCCATCTCAAATTCTGTCATGGTTTAGATGGGATAAATCAGAAATAAGATTAAATTCAGGAGAACTTTACACAGACTCAGTTTCAATAGACCCAAAAGATGCCCCATTAGGAGTTTATAAATTCAAATTAACTCTAAATTGCATAGACTGCCCAGGATCTCCAGCAGACAACGCTCACTCAGCTCCATTAACAATGAGAGTCGTTACAAAATAAATTCTATAAATTTATATATAGATAAATTTTCTCATTATTATGCTAAAATTATTTAATACTCTAGCAAGAAAAAAAGAAATCTTCAAGCCAATTAAAAAGAGTATTGTATCTCTATATACATGCGGCCCCACAGTTTATGATCATGCTCACCTAGGAAATTTCCGCGCCTTCATATTCTATGATCTTTTCAGACGCTACCTAAAATACAAAGGCTATAAGGTTAAGCAAATAATGAACATTACAGATATTGATGATAAAACAATTAAAGGTTCACAAAAAGAAAATATTCCAATAAAAAAATTTACAGAAAAATACACAAAGGCTTTCTTTGAAGATCTTAAAAACTTAAACATTCAAAAAGCAGAACTTTATCCAAAAGCAACCTCTCACATCAGAGAAATCGTTTCTTTAATTAAAACTCTTCTTAAAAAAGGATTTGCATACAAAACCGAAGATGGGATTTATTTCGATATTTCACAATTCAAAAATTACGGTAATCTAGCTCATCTTAATATCAAAGACCTAAAAGCTGGCGCAAGTGGCAGAGTTAGGTCAGATGAATATGAAAAAGAAAATGTTCAAGACTTCGCATTATGGAAATTCTGGTCCAAGGAAGATGGCAACGTCTGCTGGGAAACTAAAATTGGGAAAGGCAGACCGGGTTGGCACATTGAATGCTCTGCAATCTCCATGAAATATCTTGGCAAAAATTTTGATGCTCATGCAGGAGGAGTAGATCTAATCTTCCCTCACCACCAAAATGAAATTGCTCAATCAGAATCTGCAACAGGAAAAAAATTTGCAAATTACTGGCTCCACAATGAGCACCTCCTAGTTGAAGGTAAAAAAATGTCAAAATCCCTGGGCAATTTTTA
>CAZCNK010000033.1:8775-10634 GCA_964500345.1 Candidatus Woesearchaeota archaeon
TCCAATCGCAATCCGCTACCTCCTACTTTCAACGCACTACAGGCAACAATTAAATTTCACATTCGAATCTCTTGAATCAGCAAAAAATGCAGTAAACAGAATTCAAGAATTTTATGACAATTCTCTAAGAAGAAAAGATAGCAAAGACATCAATAGCTCAATAAAAAATCTCAAAAAAAGATTTGAATCTGCAATGGATGACGATTTAAACATTTCAAAAGCACTCTCAGCAATCTTCAACTTCATAAGAGACGCAAACAAAGCGGGCGCAGGAAAAAAAGCAACCCAAGCAATTAAAGATCTTGACTCAGTCCTTGGAATTTTAACCACAAAAAAAGAAAAAATCCCAAAAAACATTCTAGACCTAGCAACTCAGCGACTCAAAGCTCGCAAACAAAAGGACTTCAAAAAAGCAGATGCTCTGCGGGAGAAAATAAAATCCCTCGGCTTCATAACAGAAGACACTGAAGAAGGTTTCAGGATAAAGAGACTATAAAGATTTTACAATAAATACTAACAACATTCTTTGCATTAGCCATATAGTGCATGTTCAGCTGTTTTTTGAAAAGAAGCCCATTTTGGCTTTTTTTCCACATTTTCTTAAAATATTTAAGCAAAAAAGAGCTCAATTTAGCCTCTGGTTAAGGTAGTTAAACACATACGCCATATGAGGAAGATTTAAAAATCTTAAAAGATTCTATTACTCATGGCACACGAATTACCAGAAAGAAGAATTGCATACAGTCTTAGACAGTACGGATTCCCAATGTTTTTTCCCTACAAAGAAGGCAGACATAGAAGGATTCCATTGGAGGATCTAATAATAAGGATACTTGAAAACAGCACAGACGCTAGATTTATCTACGGCATACCAGTAATGATAGCAAAAAATAAAATAAACTATATAGCTCTACTAAATAAAGCAAATTCTAAAAGAATACAAAACAGATTAGGCTGGATTATTGAAGAAATCTTAAACTCATTCAAATCAGTTGGAATAGAAAAGGACCGGAGCAGACTAAAAGGTTTAATTAGAAAAATCAAAAAAACCGATTCAGAACACTATGTTTCTCTTGATCCCGAGATAGAAAGTGATAGGGTATACGGGCTTGCACTAAGATCAGATATTGCGAGGAGATGGAACATTTTAACTGCGTATGATACATCAGATTTCGTAAGGATATTGAGGATATATATTAATGGAAAAAAAGAGAATCTATTACAAGGATCTAACAGAAATACTAAAAGAATTAGATAGTAGTCTTACTAGCTACAAAAATGTAAGGCTTGTTGCTATAGGAGGCACAGCATTAAATCTTATGAGACTAAAGAGAAGTACAGCGGACGTTGATTTTATACTTGAAAATAATGATCCAATTTTAAAAGCAAATATCTTACTCTCTCTAGAAAAACAAGGGTACTCTGGCCATATTCAAGATAAGGGTACTATAGTTTCCTACAATCTTCCTGAAGACTATCTGACTAAAGCAAAAAAGACCTATGGCATAAATAGAAACCTAAAGCATATAGAACTATTAGTCATGGACCCTATTGATCTCATAATCTCTAAGCTAGCAAGATTTAATGCTGCAGACAAACAAGACATCACCCAACTAATAAATCACTTCAATCCAAGTTGGAGAAAGATTAAATAGAGATTCAATCAATTTTATGATAGGTTTCAAGGCAATAAAGCTAATCTTCAATTTAAGTTTGAATTATTTTCTTCACTTTTCAAGGAACTGAAACGAAAAAAACAATGAGAGCAATAAAAAAAGTTATGGCTGTAATTTATGTTATAAAAAATAAAAAACCTTACTTTTTGGTACTCCATAGAATTATCCGTTGGAATGGCTGGG
>CAZCNK010000034.1:0-10458 GCA_964500345.1 Candidatus Woesearchaeota archaeon
GTTATATCAGCTAATAAAGCCAAATTCTTCCTTAACCCAATTGAAGTTCCCTCAGGAGTCTCTATTGCGCAGTTATGTGTAACAATTCCATTTGCAATAAAAGAATGTGTGTTTTCTAATGTTGTGAAGTCTCTTACATCATCCAAAATTTCTTCTGTTTTATTTGAAATTTTTTCCCAGATCATACCTGTATTTTCAAGTCTTTTGTTATTTTCACTTATCCATTTATTAAAAGGCAGAAGCATTTCTTGGGTTACTCTGGTCTCACTGTATCTATCAAATTCGTATAGCCATCTATTAACCTGGCGATAACTCAAATTTAATTTTTCGCTTATAGCCTTAGGTGTAACTCCTAATTTATATAATCTCCTCACTTTTTCTTTAAGCTCAACCTTCTCTGATTTAGTTTTACTGTGAATCCTTAACCATTCTGCTATTAGATTTGAATCTAACTCCTTTCCTTTGCAATATCTAAAACCTATTTTCTGTAACAAGTTTGCAATGTTATCATATGATTTAGCCAAAATTAAGTCAATTTTAAGCATTTTTTCACCATCTTTTCTTATATATCCTTCCTCAACAAGTATTTTTTTTATTAACACCCCAAAGTTTGAAAATAATACCTTAATGTCTTTTGCTAAACCCAAACCACTTCTTAAAACACTTTTGTTTTTATAAAAGAATATGTCATCTATATGTACTTTTTCTCCGCTCTTTCTTTCTTTTCTAATTGTAATCCCTGGTTTACTTCCATCTCCCCCCATGAACGATCCTAAAAATTCTCTCTGAGCTGACTTCGGAGCATTAAACAACCAAGATGGAATTCTATAACTGCTATCAACTTTTCTACTTGTTGGAATACCTAGCGCTACTAAAAGTCCATATAATGGACCACCTTTACTGAGTCTATATGTTTTGTATTTAATTAAACCCCTTTCAGTCAAGATTTTGGTATTTTGTTCTGAAATTTTACTGGGCTTGAATTTTAAATAGACAATATCATCTGCAACAGCTCTGGCGTCATAAATAGAGCCACAATTAAAAAAAAGATTTTTATTACTACACGAGCCATCAGAAAATACGTGACCAATTAGTCTTGAGATAACATCTATGTAATAGTTACTGTTAGTAAAAGGTAAGAGATCTCTAGATTTTAGTTCATTAATATAAAATTTATACCTCTTTGGAAACAATTTTTTAATAAGTGCTTCGTCAACAATTACCTCTTCCTTTTGTGGCAAACCATTATCTGAAGGATCAAGAGTTGGATAAACACAAATTTTATCATTTACTTTAAGGTTAATCATGTCTGTCCACCCATTTTCAGTAAGTACAGGATGATCTTGTGTACCAGTCAGATCTCTGCCACTTTCAAGAGTAATTCTGAATACTTTTTTATCTAAACTTGCTGGATTAGACATAAAATATTTTATAATTGAAGAAGGAACAAATTTTTTGTTGTCTTTATCAAACGTAGCTACCATATGGTGTTTCCAGCAATCTTTTAATTGATCTAAACTTCTACTTGAGTACTTATCAGCTAACAGGATATTAGAATCCTTTTTTAGGCAAAGCCTACCCCAATGTGTCGGATGCAAAGCCCTAGCCTTGAAATTTTCTTGCGTTGAAGACAATAATGAAACTACTCTTTGCAAATGCGACAAAGTATCCAAGTAATTAGTTCTCTGAATATTCTGGCTTAACCCTTTTCTGCCGCCGACCCAAACGCCAGTAGCCATTGCAGTGTTTATCCTAGATGTCAATAATTTATCTCTAATAATTATTTTCACAGACTGAAATTTTCCTCTTTTAACTAATCTTTGAAAATTGTAAAGCATATCATTTACTAAAGCCCTTAAATTAACCCTAAATAAATCTGCAAGCAAATCACCGCTCAATTTTAATCTCTTGTACATATAATGATCTTTGTCCTGATTCTCCAAATCTTCTTTAGTAATTGCCAAAAATCTCTTTATTGTCTTACATAAATTAATAGCCTTATACATCCTGTCTTTAGGTGAAGTTCCTAAATGAGGCAAAAGATATTTGTCAATATTGTCTAAAGTCTTCTCAAACTTAGTTTCTTTTTGCATCGCCATCCCAGATTTTTTTGAAATATAATCCAAAGCATCATCCACATTTTTAATCTCAACAGAATTATACAAATTAATATAAATATCATCATATTGTTTTTCTTCAGATATAGTTCTTACAATCTCGCTATCATTTAATAACCCAAGTGCTTTAATCAAAGTAATGATCGGAATTCTCTTAAATCTCGTAAATGAAATATAAATTAGTCCATCTTTAGTCTGCTCAATTAAATGCGGCACTCTGTAAGACCCCTTCTCAGAAAATATTTTTCCTGTATATCTCGCAATTCCAGTTTTACCTTCCTCAACGAACAATTTATTTGCCGCCAAGTCCTCAACAATAATCAAGACCCTTTCATTCCCATTCAAAATAAAATAACCTCCTAATTCAGAAGGATCTTCTCCATGAGTGATCAAATCTTCTCTATTTAAATTATGCAAATGGCAATACTTGCTTCTCACCATTATTGGCAATTTCCCAACTTGCGTAACAAAACTTTCTCTCTGCACCCCATCAATATGAGCACTTACTTCTAAATTTATAGGAGCAGCATATGTCAATGTTCTTAATCTTGCCTCCTTTGGATAAACATCTCTCCTACTCCCATCAGCCTCAATAATTTGCGGCTTAGTAATCCAGATCTTATCCAACTTGATTCTAAAATCATCCATATTCGGAGGAATTATAGTTGGAACAATGTCTCCGATTTCTTGAATAACATTCTGCATATCCCTCTCTACGAAATTGTTAAACGAAGCAATATTAGCTTCAACTAGTGAAACCTGCTGAAAATATTTCTCAATCAAAATATTTTTATTCATTTTTTAATAACTATCTCCATTTTTTAATAACTAATCTCCTGCAACAGCTCTATAGAAAATTGATTCTTGTTGAGTTGGACTTTTTCTTATTATCTTAATTACATCGCCTGCTTTAACATCAAGATCTTTTATAGTAGCATCCTTAATTGAAATCCGAGGCAATTGTCTCATAGAAATATTATACACACTTAGCAAGCTATCAAGCTCTTCTTTTGAAATTTTAACATGCTTAGGAACAAGAATGTGATCTTTGATATTAATTTCTTTTTTCATTTTTTATTTTTAATAACTTAATAACTAAATTTCCACAATTACAGATTTTGGATTTAGGTTTTGGATTGCAAGTTTTGGCTCTTAGGTTTTAGGATTTGGGTTTAAGGATTTGGGTTTAAGGATTTGGGTTTAAGGTTTTGTGTTTTGAGTATTATTGACTCACAAGCATTATTTAAGTCATAACAGTCATGACGGGCCGAGTGGGATTTGAACCCACGACCACTTGGTATCATTCTTACCTGAACTCAATTCAAAGTTGGCTAAAAGCCTCACCATCAAAAACCAAGGATGTGTTGTAACCTTAGTTCTAACTTCAAGTGCTCTGCCAACCTGAGCTACCGGCCCGCAACGCCCTAGGCGGGAGTCGAACCCGCGTCCCGGCCTTTCTGTGAGCCGGTTTAGAGCCCGCGACAGGGCCGGATGATTGGTCATAATTTTAATAATTACTTTTTATAATTATTATTTAGGCCACTACACTACTAGGGCAATTAAATCAACATGCCCGGGAAATCTCTCTATTCAGCTAACTCTAATTAACACAAAATTAACTAGCCTCATTATTTATAAAGAAAGATTCTCCCATCCAATTTTGAGGCAATAGAACTAATATATAAATTTTTCTAATTTTCATATCTCCATCTACTATAATTCATCCAACCTCTTTTATCCTATTAAGCTCTCTAATTTTTTAAATATTTCGGTTTTAGAAGATATACTTTCGAATAATTTAAATCCCCGCCCCCGGATTTGAACCAGGAACATCTCGGGTTCGGCTGATGAATCTTCATTGTTACTTTTTAAGTATCTCGATTCATGCTAAAAGCTACAGCCGAGTGCTCTACCGTTGCTCCCAAATAAATTGGTTTAAGCTAGACGGGGATTAAGAATTTTGGGATTTTTGGGATTTTTAAGCATTATTATTTTTATTTTAGTTATTGATATTATCTCTTAAATAAGAATACACACTAAAAGATGCTTAAAATCAAATGAAAAATAGGGTTGTAATTATATCTAAGTATGAGAAAAAGCTTCAAAATATTTCACTGCTTTTTGTCTCCATAAAAAATTAAAAATACTCTTTTGTGTTTTAGCAAAATTTTTATTTTCAATTAAAATCATTTGAACTGGTTCCTTATCCCAGTCTATTATTGCATAATGATCACTGTATAGATAGCTCTCTACATCAAATTTAAATTCTCTTGGTAAGAATTTAGTCTTTCCAACAGAAAATTTTACCCAATCTTTTTTCAACATATCCTCATTTCTTATAATCTTACACGCAACACCCATTTTTAGTTTAATATTTTGCGCATATTTAAAATTGTTAACGCTGACCTTCTTAATAAAATTGTCATTAGGTGCACCGATCAACAAATAATCCTCTTCATTGGACCTACACTTTTCTAATAAATTAAAGTAATATCCACCAACTGAATTTATACCGCGAAAAAAATTTACAACTTCTTCATCATCAAGGTCTCTCTCTTCCTTACTCCATTTACTAATATCTTTAACAATTTTCCTTTTTTCATTCAAACTTTTCTCTTCCATATGTATTTCTTTTACCAAACCAAAATGAGATCCACTATAAAAATTAATATTTTCTTTCTTCTGCTTTGAAACATACCCTTTCTCAATCAATCTCTGAATCGTATTATAAACAGTTCCTCTGTGCAACCCGGTGATTTTAATTATCTTACCAATAGGAGAACTGCCAAATCTCAACAATTCAAGAAATACTAAAGCCTCATTCTTACTTAGACTAAATTCTTTTGAAAGAATATCTTTATCCAGAGTTTCCATAATTCCTCTAATTTACTATGTTTTTCAAATATTTATGCTTTCTGCTTTCAAATCTTTTTAGAAATTAAGCTAATTTTAAATCTTAAAAAATTGAAAGTTTCATATTAGTAAGTCACCGGCAACTTTTCCTCTTCCTCTTCTCTTTTCTGCTTTAACACCAATCTTGCAGATCTATCAGTATTTATACTTCCTTTATCATCTAAGTATTGAACAACAGCAACAGGCAATGTAATTTCTCCAGCTAATGCCAATCTTGCCCTAGCTTTATAAGATAAAACTCTTTCTTCTCCAGGTTCCAATCTTCCCATGTTCCAAATAAATCTTGTAGTTCTAGTTCCTTTTTGAATATGATCTGGCTTTAAAGATCCATAATCTCCAGTTGGCTCCATAATATGTGGGATAATATCAATAATCTTAGCGTCATTAATTGCATAACTCTTCCCATTTCTTAGATGCAATAAAATTTTTAATTCTGAAATTCCCTCTTCACTTTCTTTAGTCCTAAATAGCCTCTTCTATATCACAACACTCTTCTCAATATGAAACAAGATAGCAACTACAGCAATAACCAAAATAATTAATCCATATAATATTGGCCTATAATTAGAAACAATCTCAACAGTATACTCTTCTCCAGGCTTTAAAGCAAATTCCCAAACATATTTTCCATCCTTAGCAACAGCCTCGGGCCTTGTTGCTGTAAATATTCTTTTAAACAATGAAGTGCTCATTTCTATTTTTTGTTTTGATACAGCATTTCCATTGTTAATTTTTGTAAGGGTAGTTTTTCTCTTTAAAAATCCTAAACTTGATTCTTTCTTCTCCTCAACAGCTGGCCTCTCAACAACACTAAACTCTTTAGAAAACGATCCCTTTATCTCCTCGCCAACATAAACTTTTACATTAAGAACATAATTCCCAGCAGGAGTATCATAGCCAAACTTCAACGTAAATCTTTCTCTTTTCTCTTCTCTTGGTAAAAAATCAGTAATCAAAGTTTCTCTTATTGAAGCAAGATCAGAACTTACAGAAATTTCAGCATTCTCTAACAAAGCTCTTGCCCTATTCTGTAATTTTAAATCTAAACTCACCTCAGATCCAGGCTCAACTTCCTCTTGCATTTCTCCAGTTATTAAAACAATCTCTTTTGGTTCAATTACTTTCGTAACTAATTTTTGAAAATTCTCTATCTCTGGATTTGTTAAAGAAACAATTCTAATCTCTGTCGTATACTCTCTATCAAGAGTTGCGCTATCTAAAACCTTTATCTTTACAGTTACATTTGCAGATTCATCTGGACTTAATTTAACTTGATTTGGGATTATTCTAATAGATGAAGCAAAATCAGAAAAAGGAAATACCTCCTTTTCATCATAAGCTATCTTAAAAACATCCCTCTCAGCCTGGTTATTTTCAATATAAATGTTAAATATTGCCTCCCCTCCAGCCTCTACCTCGCTGCTAGACTCAAGGACTGTTGCAACGATTTCATCTTGGCCACTAATAAGAATTGGGCAAAGCAAAATGACAAAAAAAATCAAAATAGTTTTTTTCATTGACGTGTTATTATTTACGAGTTGATATATAAATATTTTGGTATCATCCTCTTTAAATTTTAACTAAACCTTAGTAATTGTTTTATGGGGCTACGAGGACTTTCAACACTTCCATTAGGAAGTTGGTAAGAAACCTATGTTTCTTATTTTTGAACCCCGACCGCCAGCGCCCTAGGCTGGTATCCTAACCAAGTTAGACAATAGCCCCATAAATTTATAAATAATGTTTTATCTTAAAAATTTATGGATAAAATAAAATCTCTAACTATCTTCGGAATCTTGGTTTTTATACTTTTTATCCTTTACGCATATTTTTTTAAGGTTTATGATTATATAAATGATTCAATTATTTTTATTATATTGCTTTTTTTAATTTATTTCCTAAGGAAAAAACTAAACTTAACTCCCTCAGTCTACTTAATAATGTTACTATCTTTTTTCCTCCACTCTTTTGGAGTTTTCGGATTTTACAACGAATCACCAGTCAAATTCCAGTGGGATCATATAACTCATATTGCTGGAAATTTCGCTGCAACTCTTTTTTTATATAAAGCCTGCAAAAAATTTTTCTCAAAATCAAAATGGAGCAATTTAGTCATTATCTTTCTAATTCTACTAGCCTCTCTTGGCTTAGGTGTATTTGTTGAATACATTGAATTCATTGGTTACTTTACTGTTGGAGAAGGCATGGGTGTTCTCGGGCACGGTAAAGGAGACATTGTCACAGAACTTGGAAACTCTGAATGGCTTAACACAATGCTTGATTTGATTTATAATTTAGTTGGAACTCTACTTGCCTTATCAGTAGTATTTTTATTAAGAAAAGTATATAAGCCAGTTTAAAATCGTTGTTTCAAAATGGTTCAGAATATAACAGATGTTCTATTAGAAAAGATTGATGAAAAACAAAATCCATGTATTGTTGGGCTAGACCCCAGAATAGATCAAATACCTGAACATGTTTTAGATAATTCGCAAAGACGTTATGGAAATACATTTGAAGCTGTTCGAGATGCAATAATTGAATTTAATACTCTAATAATTCGTGCAATATATGATACTGTCCCAGCTGTAAAATTACAAATGGCTTTTTATGAAAAATATGGACCTCAAGGTTTAGAAGCTTTTTTGAGAACAGCAAGATTTGCCAAAGAGCATAGATTAGTTGTAATTGAAGATGCTAAAAGAAATGATATTGGAAACACTGCTCAAGCATATGCAGAGGGACATCTCGGTTTAGTTTCTTTGATTGATGGCTTTGCTCCTTCTTTAGATGTTGATATGATGACAGTAAATCCTTATTTAGGCAGTGATGGAATTAGACCATTCATTGAAGTGTGTAAAGAAAGAGGAAAAGGAATCTTTTTACTAGATAAAACGTCAAATAAATCTTCTGGAGACCTGCAAGATAGGATTGTAAGTGTTGAAAGAAAATTAAAAGTTTATGAATTGATAGCCAGGTTTATTCATAATCTTGGACAAGAACAAGAACTAGTTGGAGAAAGAGGATACTCTTCTGTTGGAGCTGTAGTTGGGGCAACATATCCAGATGAAGCCAAAAGTTTAAGAGAAATTATGCCGAGAACATTATTTTTAGTTCCTGGTTATGGAGAACAAGGCGGTACTGCTTTAGATGTTGTTCCTTGTTTTAATCCTGATGGATATGGTGCAGTAATAAATTCATCTCGAGGAATTATATATGCTTATAAAAAAGATCCAAATCTACATCCAGAAGAGTTTGCCGTATCAGCAAGAAATGCTGCTTTAAAAATGAGGCACGAGGTAGTTAGTGCACTAAGACAACATCAAAGAATACCATCTCATTGGAAATCTTAATCTAAAACTCTAGAAACATGACCCTCTTTCTCAATTCTTATCACATTGTCAACAAAACTCTCAATCCTTGCTTCATGACTTACTAAAACAACCTGAGCAATATTCAATTCATCTAGAACTAATTTTAATTTATCAACTTGATCAGAAGAAAATCCATCTGTTGGCTCATCTAATATTATCAAGTCTCTTGTCTTAACAGTTGAAATCAAGGAATTAATAACCTGATTCAAAGCCAATCTGTAAGCTAATGCAACAGCAGTCTTTTCCCCTCCGCTTAAGTAATAATAATCGATTAAGTGCCCAGCCAAATCAATAACTGGGGAAAAATCCTCATCTAAGCTAATCTTCATGCCGTCATTATCCATTAAAATAGAAAACCATTTTTGAAACATAGAATTAAAATCATAATGAATCTTTCCCATAATCTTCTTTTCCATAATCTCAACAATCTTAACAAAATCCTTGTCCAAAAAATATTGCAATCCTCTTAATTTAAATAAACTCTTTTCCATCTTCTCTTTTCTCTCAATCTCAATCTCCAAATCACTCAGCAATTTCTTAGCATCTAAAATTTGGCTATCAAAAGTCGCTTTTTTAATCTCCAATTCTTTCTCTTTCTCTTTCAACGATTCCAAATTTTCTCTTTCCAAAGAATATCTCCTGTCCAAATCAGTATAATCTCTTAATTCACTTTTCAACTCATTTTCCTTTTTCCCAATAACAAATATTTCATTTTTTATTTTCTCAATCTGAACCAAATTTTTTTCCATTTCCCTATTTTTCTCATCCAAAGAAGATAATTTCAATTTAATCAATTCAGACTTATGCATCCTCTCTACCAAAATTTGCAATTCTTTTTTACTCCTCTCTAATTCTTTGCTCAAATTCTCCTTCCTCAATATTAATTCTTTCAAAGCAACAGAATTCTCACTAATCTTCTTGTTTTCTTCTTCATTGATAAGATGAACATGATCCCTTGAAACTTTCTGCTTACAATATGGGCAAATTGTTAATTTAGAAATACTATCTGTTATTTTTTTAGAATTCAATATATAAATGTTCAATTTATTTATCTCCAAATTAATGCCCTCTAATTCTTTTTCTAATCTCTCTGCGTCTTTCTCCAATTTCGCAATCATTTCTTTTTTAACCAATTCTACTTTTTCCTCCTTAATCTCTACTTTCAACTCTTTAGTCTGCAAATCCAATTCACTAATCCTCTCATTGTATTTTCTCACCAATTCATTTTTATTTCTCACATCTAAAATAATCAAATTTATTTCATTCTTCAAATCATTAAATTTCTTAATACCTTTCTCTATCATCTTAATAAGCTCATTTTTGTTTCTCACTTCATCCTTAATTTTATCAATAGGCCCTCTCAACATTTCAATCTCTTTATTTAGCAAAGAGATATTACCCTCTACTCTTTCCCTTTCACTTTTTCTCTCACTCAAATCAGAAATCCTTCCAGTAATCTCCTTAACTTGCTCCTTTAACCATTGTACAAAAATTCCAGAATTTTCAATAACCCTCTTGTACTTGTCAATTCCAAATACCCTCCTTAAAGTATCTAATCTTTCATCCTTATTCCCAAATAAAATTTGCTTCATCTCTTCTTGCGGAGTATAAACAGTATATCTGTACATCAAAGACTTAGATTTAGTAACCAACTCCTGAGGGTAATTCAACAAATTAAGAACAAATTGCTTAAGCTCACTTGGCATTAATTCTTTCCTGTTTCCATTTACAGTTATGTGCCCAGAATCTTGTGTTATCGTAGAACCTCTTTTCAAATTTCTTCTAACAATTACATCCTTATTATCAACCTCAAAATTCAATTCAACATATCCCTTACTAGCACCATTCCTCAGCAAAGAAGCCCCCTCTAAGTCTCTAGTAATTCCAAATAAAGCAAAATCCACTGCCTGTAATACTGTTGATTTTCCACTTCCAACATCACCGCTTAATAAAATGCTCCCTTTAGGAAATTCAACATCTTCCTTTACATAACTTCTTATGTTCTCAAGTCTTACTTTTTTAATTAGCATCTTACAAATTTTCTATTTTACGTG
>CAZCNK010000035.1:0-10426 GCA_964500345.1 Candidatus Woesearchaeota archaeon
TAATCAGAGAATCAAATAATAATACTTTAAATTTAAATGACATCATTGAAAAAAGTTTCTGGGGTATTCTCTTAATTCTATCATCTTACAATATAGTTAATATGAATAATATAATTAATAATTCTATTCAAGCAAATGATGATGCATCTACAAATAATCTCTGGTCATTTAATGGGCAGGGCAACTTTTGGAGTGATTTTCACAATGATGAGCAGGGTTGTTTTGACACTAATTTTGATGGTTTTTGTGACTCTCCGAAGTTTTTTGAATTTAATGCTCAAGATGATTACCCCTTTAGAGATCAAGACGGATGGATTAATAAACATCCAATCTTTACTTCAATTCCAATAACGCAAGCTTTTATAGGACAAAAATATATATAGTATTCTAATGTAGTTGATCCTGATGAACAGCCTCTTTCCTTAAGCTACTCTTTAAAAGAAGGACCTACTGACATGAAAATTAATTCAACTACAGGATTAGTTGAATGGATTCCAAATCTAAATGGATCAAGCTTAAACTTTGGAAATGCCCAAAAAGGAAGAGGTGCTACAAAAAGTGGAAGGGTTAATATTTCTATTGAGGTTACTGATGGAGAAGGTATAACGGAGCAGATGTATGAGATAATAATTGGTAATCCTGAAATTTCAACAACTGATTATATTAATGTTAATGAATCAGATACTGTAATAATAAATATAACTAAATTTGGACTTCCTAAACCGTTGTATTTTGTAAATGATTCTAGGTTTACTCAAAATAGTCAATTTTCAAATATTTTCTCTTTACAGACAAACTTCACAGACTCTAGTAATTTCATTGTTGAGGCTGGTGTCAAGGATTTGAAATTAAATATTACAAACATTAAAAAAGTAAATATAACTGTAAATGATGTAGCAAATACAGAATGTGGCTCTACACTAAGAAATAGTTGCACAGCTACACAAGGCACATTAGTCACCTCTTCCATTAACAATCTCAAAGACGGGATTTATATCTCATCAAATAATATCACCTTTGATTGCAATAACGCTTTGCTAGACGGTTCAGGTCATTACATTATTAATGATGCAATCAAAATCAATGGAAGATCTGGAGTTACTTTAAAGAATTGCAACATACAAAATTATGACGATGGAGTTATTCTATCAAGATCTAATCTAAACAATATTTTAGAAAATAGCATTAAAAATTCTAACAGAGGGATTTTATTAGTAAATTCATCTTATAATAATATCTCTTACAGTCTTCTTAGTTTTAATAATGCAACAGGAATTTCATTGTTTAATTCAAAAGACAACCTTTTCTCAAATAATAATATCACATTTAATAAAAATGGTGGTATTGACTTAAGAAGTGATTCTGATAGAACAACAGTAAGGGAGAATAATTTTATTTCAAACAATGGAACAGGGATTAGTATAGTTTTTACTAGCTCTAGTAATAAGGTTTATAAAAATAATATTATAAATAATGAGAAGCAAGCTTCAGATTCAGGCAATTTAAATGTTTTTGATTTTAATAGTGAGGGAAATTTCTGGAGTGATCATATTTGTGATGATCCTGATCAAGATGGTATTTGCAACAACCCATATATCTTTAATTTAAATCAAGATAACTTTCCATTTGCAAATCCTTTACTTTAAGTTTTCTTTTTTCACATAGATTTATTCCGCTAAAATGATCTTAGATACCAAAGATCCAATTTCTCCTTAAAGTAAAAGATTGCTGCAATTAATTACTGCAATTCAAAAGTCAAAGTTTTTAAACATTAGAGATATAAAGATTTTATGGAATTTATAAATAACAAGACTATACGCATTGATAAAGAGCTTAATGAGCTTGATAAGATCTGCTTTAGTTTTATAGACATATTGAAGGGGCATGTAGATTATATTGTTGTAAGTGGTTATGTTGCAATTTTATTTGGGAGAACTAGAGGGACTGAAGATGTTGATATATTAATACCAAAGATTTCAAAAGATAAATTTAATAGACTCTACATAGATGTTATGGAGAATAATTTCTGGTGTATAAATACTGATGATGAAGATGAGATTTATAGCTTGCTTGATAGTTGTCATTCTATAAGATTTGCTTTAAAGGATATGATCCAACCAAATTTTGAGTTGAAATTTGTTAGTAATAAGCTACATGAAATAAGCATGAAGGAAAAGATAAAGATAATAATTGGAGAAAGAGAGTTTTGGACATCTTCTATTGAAATGCAGATAGCTTACAAAGAGAATATGCTTGGAAGCGATAAAGACAAAGAAGATGCAGCTCATTTAAGAGAATTATTTGGCAAGAACCTCAATTTTAGTTTAATAGAAAAGTATAAGAAAATGATAGTTGAGGAATTAAAGGGAAAATGAATCTGCTGAAAAAGGAGTTGGAGTTGAATAAGATGGACAGAATCTGGTTTATTAAGAAATGGGTTGACTATATGAAAACTCATTCTGACAAAGAGTGGAGCAGGCAGCAAAATTTATTGATTAACTCCATAATGCAAAATGCGAGATATTTTAAGATTAGCCCTAAGCGTTATCTGGAGATTAGAGGAGAAATTTGCAACCGCGCTGATTAAATTGGAATTTAACGAAGTCACGTACAAACACTTCCTGCTTAGAATAAACTAGAATTACAGTCATTAGGTATCTGTGTAGTAATACTTTTTCCAAAAATTATATAAACATCTAAAAGATTAAAAATCTGAAAAAAGAGATGCAAAAAGACTATATCTTTGAAAGGATGAAGCTTAAGCAGACAGCCATATTTGATTTAGAGGAGTTATATAAAAGCTTATTTAGATGGTTTGAGGTTTATGGCTATAATTTCTATGAGGCTGAATATCAAGACATAGACGAGCCTAAAGGAAAGCACATTGAGATAGCCTGGATAGCTGAAAAGACAATTGACGCTTATGTTAGATTTGTTATTGAAGTTGATTTTTTAATCATAGGAATGGCTGATGCTGAAATTGAGAAAGAAGGTTTAAAAGTTAAAACAAATAAAGGAACTATTGAGCTAAGATTAACAGCTTATCTTCTAAAAGATTATAATAAAAAATGGTCTGAAACGCCAGTGCATCAAGGTATTAGAAAGATATATGATAAGATAATAATCAGAAATAGATTAGAGAGGTATGAAACAGAACTCTTTATAGAATGCCACAAATTAGTAGACGAAATAAAAGCCTTTATGAACTTGCATCAACTCTGATTCATAATTTTTTAATCTAAAACTAAGTCTTAGAACCAAACATTTTAGCATCAAAAATTTTAATCCTTATAAAAAATCAAAATCAAAATCACTGCAATGGTATTAAAAGTATCTGCTAAATTAAAGCTTGGCCAGAATCCAAAATCGATAAAGTCAATCACAAAACCCCTAAAAATTCTATCAGCCAAATTCCCAAGCAACCCCCCCATCAAAAATCCAAATGCAACTTTTACAATTTCACTTTGCTTTTTAATTCTAAAAGAATAATAAACTATAAAACATAATACAATTAAAGAAATAATTATCAATAAAAAATTCTGCCCTTGTAATATTCCAAATGCAGCGCCAGTATTTGTAGTGTAATCAAAATTCTTGACTACAATAAACTTGCTAATTTGGTCTATTAAAAAAACTATAAAGCCAACAAGAAAAATTTTATTTCTAAATGCTATAACTACCATCTTCTCTTAATATCTAGAGGTTGCTGCTGAGTGCTCTGTAATTGTTGAACTTGTTGAGTTGACTGATGGGCAATTCTCTCTAAAATCTCCAATCTTTTATTTAAATTATCTAGCTTTGCATTTATAACATCTAATTTGCTTAATATTAATTGTAAATCTTTATCTAAATTAGACTGCATTCCTTGTACAGGATGTAATCCCTCTAAAGGATTGCCATACTCATATGGTTTTAACAAATTCTCCGTACCCTCTATAAATGCACTACTCCTTTGCTCTCTCTCTTCCTCTTGTTTTTTCTTCTTTAGAAAATTGAACATGTCTATTTATTACCTCCTTTTATAAACAAAAACTTTAAAAGTATCTTCATATTTAAATGTTTTGATGTTTTAATGTTACAAAGCGTAGAGAAAGAGGTGCTGCCTGGAAAGCTAGCTTCTGGTAAATTTGGGGCAGGAGATGCAAAATATAAGATAGTAGTAGACAGCCCCGCTATGGGTGTTGAAAAGAATTACTTTGATACTCTAAGATTATTAGAGAAAAAACCTCCATATGGATTAAATTACGTGGGCAATAATGGCAGAATTGAGAAGATAAGAGATATCTATACTTCTGGTGAAACTAGTGCTTATTGGGGTGCTGTTGAACAAAGAAAAGGAGCTCAGCAGGATAAATTTGCTCAAATAATGGCAAATATTGGCCAAATGTTAAAAACATTATTTCAATTATTAAGGGAATTAAGAATCATAGATGAAAGATTACAATATTATGATGACTCTTATCAGGGAAAAGAAGCATCCGAGATTGCTTTAAAATCAATTTGGGTTGATATGGTTGAAGGTGGAATTAAAAATCCGGGTTCTGTAACTGGATTAACCTCTCAAGTTGGCTTTGTAACCTTAGCAGATTTATTTTATTCAATCCACCCAAAAAAACCAGATGATGTAGAAGAAGAAGTAGAGAAAGTAAAAGAAGGTGGTATTAATAGAAAAGTAAGAGAGGTTCTTGCAAGAAAATTAAAGCAGTATTTGATTTGGAAAGAAAAAACTTATCGCGAGTTAAAAGTTGGTCAAAGCTTTAAATTAAAATACCTAAGACAGCATTATCATGTTATTAAATTATATCTAAATTGGTTAAGGCCTTATTTAAGGAACATTAAAAGATTACAGCAAAAAGAAACTACAGCAGATAAAGATATAATTGCAGCATTTGAGACTTCTAAAGTTGAAATAGAAATCATAGCCATTAAATTTAAGTATGAACAAGAGACCTCTTATGGAAACACAGAAGAAAAAGAATTTCAAAAGTTCTTCCCGGCTGTAAGAGTTAGAATTAATTTTACAGCAATCCCCCAACTTGCCTATCAAGAAGAATTTCAAAGAGGGGCAATTCATCGTGGAAGATCAGAGATTATAATCGAAGGTTTAGTCATAACAGAAGATGAATATGAAAAATATAAAAAAGAATTAGACAAAGAAGATTTTGAATTGCTGGGAGCTGTTGATGAGGCAATTCTCTCCTTGAAAGATGATCTGGAATATTATTTAGAAAAAGCTGGTGAGATAAAAAAAGAAGAGGAAATTGAAACTAGAGAAACTGTAATAGATCCATTTAAAGCCCTCTTCACAGAATTCAAAGAAATTTTTGGAATTCGAGGCAAAAAAGAAGGCAAAAAAATTAAAGCGCCAAAAACAGAAGAAGAACAGGCAAAGAAAATTGCCTCTAATGACGCTTACACTCTCTATAAAATTTTCAAGCAAACTCACGGCATGATAACAGAGTAATTTCATTTGCAGTTATCTTTCTTTAATTTTGATTTGAACCGAATATTTTTCTGAAAATTTCCCAGAAAATTTCCGGATTTTTTAACAAAAGCTTTATTAAGAAGTTTTTTATCTTTCAAGTATGCTTAATAAAACAAAACGTAAATTCGATATTTATGATTATATCTTCTGGGTATCTTATATTATTTTGATACTCTGGGTTATAGCAAAGCTCTTTGGTTTTATAAATTCTCCAACCATAGTAGAATTAATGCCAATCATAACTTTTATTTTTCTAGGAGGAGCTTTTTATCAAAGATTTAATGATCTAGTTCAGAAATTTAATGATTTAAATCAACAGGTTAAAGATATAAATATTAATCTTGATAAAGTTACAGACATGACCCATAATATTGACAAAAGAGTTATAAAAATTGAAACTAATTTAAAAATTTAATAAAAATAAAAGCATTTATAAATCTTAAATCTTAACTGGTTTTAATCTTAAGAGGTTCAATCTTGAAAAAAATATTAAAATTGTTTTTAGTAACTCTCTTTCTGTTAATTGTATCAGGACTTGTTTTATCGCAAACAACTAATCCTTCAGCAGTAATTGGATTCTGGGCTAAACTTGGAGAAAATATTTTTAATACAAATCCTGGAAATGTTGGTATTGGTACCCAAACACCAACTCAAAAACTTGAGGTTAGTGGTGGGATTAGACTAAATACAGATGTTATAAAACCGAGTTGTTATAATAACTCAATAGGGACTTTGTGGTTTGATAAATATTCTAATACCTTAGAGTTTTGTAAGCCAATCAATGGAGATATTCTTAATATAAAAAGTTCAACCCTAAATTCAAATAGAAGTTTTCTTTCTTGTGCAGAAAATTCGCAAACTAGGTTTATTTATTGCTTTGGTGGGCAAAATCCAAATTTGCTAGACCAAATAGTAGAATACGATCCTTTAGCTGACAACATAATTATCAAATCAGCAGTTTTGCCTTCTGGAAGAAGTGCTCTATCATGTGTTGAAAATCCAGTATCCCATATGATTTATTGTTTTGGTGGATTTTCTGCTAATCAAATAGTTGAGTATAACTCAGTTATAGATTCTGTTGTTGTTAAATCTGCAACACTTCCATCAACAAGATGGGCTTTATCATGTGCAGAGAGTTTAGAAAATAGCAAAATATATTGCTTTGGGGGTAATGATGGGAGAGATATAAACCAAATTTTGGAGTACGATTCAGTATCAGATATATTAATTATTAAATCTGCTATTTTACCATCCCCTCGTCATGGACTCGCCTGTTCTTCCTACTCAAAAAATAAAATGATTTATTGCTTTGGGGGTAATGATGGAACATTTTTAAAACAAATAATAGAATATAGCCCAGCAGATGATAGAGTAAATGTTAAAATAGCTACTTTACCTACAGGGAGATATTATATTTCGTGTAATGAGAATTTGAAAAATAATAAAATATACTGTTTAGGATTAAATGACATTCTTGAATATGATCCAGTTACAGATGTACTAAGTGTAAAAACAACTACTATGCCTGCTTTATCTATTGGACATTCTTGTGACTTTAGTTTAAAAACTGAAAAAATCTACTGTTTTGGTGGCAATAACGGAACTACTGGCTACTACAACTGGATCTTAGAGTATGATGTATTTCCAGACTCTCAATGGTTCAAAATAACTTAAAAAAATCAAATATCAAACACCAAGATATTTAAACTTCAAATTCTATTTCTAGGGAGTTAACAAGAACACAAGAACAGCAGGTGCTTATCTATGAATCTAAAAGACTGGAAGGAATTAAAGGAAGCATTAGAAAAAATTTCTCCAAAAAGGAGATTATTCTACTTAAAAGAGTTGAAGAAAAATGAAAAAAATAAGGAAATTCTTGAAGACATTAAAAAATTAATAGAGAAGACAGAGATAGAAGCAAGAGAAGAAAAAGATTGGAAAAGAGAAGGAACATTGCCTCAAGAATCTTTCTTTCCAGAAACAGAAGCTGAGAATATTTCAGCTCCGGCTCCGACAACAAGGCAATTAAGAGAAACTGTTGCAATAGAAACAACCTCAAGTCCTTTAGAAACTTTAATAGCTGAAACCCCTATTGAAATCCCTAAAGATCAAAAATTAAATTATGGACCTTCTGTAAAATATGGCCCAATCCAGCAATATGAAAAAGCAGAATATTCGCCAGTATCAGAAGCATCTCCTTCTTTAGAAACAAGAGAAGCCTTGGTTGAAGAAAGATTAGAAGAAATGAAATATGCCAGATCTCCCGAAAGTGAAAGAATTGTAAAGGAAAGCCAAGAAACTAGTCATTATTCTAGGCATAAAAAAGAAGAGAAAAGGTAAAGGATTAAGATTTCTCTGCAATCTCTACCCTACACTCTTAACTTTAGCCTCTTGAATAAAATCTGCTTAGAGTATTATGTCAGAAAGAGTTTTTTACCCGAATATTAAAACATTAAAACAGAAAGCTTTAAATCAAACCGCGCATCTTAATCAAAAGGTGTTAGTAGCGCAAAATGCAATTTAATACAGATTATTGGAATGCATTAGATAGAAGAAAGCCAGATGAAACAGCTCCCGAAGAGCCAGAAGCAGACATTAGAATAAGCCCTTATCAAATCGGAATTTCTCATGGTATTGGTGAACTTGGCGAGGGTTTAAAAGCCAATATATTTAGAGGAGCTTCTCTTGTTGAGCTTGGTTTTTTTGGAACTCAAAAAGGTTTTAGATCTCAACCAACAGGCCATACACCAGAAACATATGGAAAAACAGAAAGAGAAGAAATGAGGCAGTTAGCTAAAATAAATGAGGTTACTGTTACAACACACGCCTCTCCAAATATGGGAGCATCCTCAGGCTATAATGAAAGAGCAGGAGAATTTCAAGAAGAAGCAAGAGAAATGGTTCTTCATGAAGTAGAAAGGGCTGTTGATTTTGCAGCTGACGTAGCTCAAGGTGGTCCAATTGTTATGCACACTGGTGAATTTCCAAGGGCTATTTTTGAAACTGATGAGAAGTTTGAGGCATTTCCTGGGGAACAAAAAAAGGCTCCTGTTTCCTTAGTTGATGAAAGAACTGGAAAAGTTATTGCAATACCAAGAGACTTAGAAATTTCTGTCCCAAAAGAAAAAGAAGGCAAGCCTGAAGAATATGAAAGAGATGATCTTGGAAGAATACAATTCAGATCTAAAAAATTTGAAGAATTTGAAAAGGAAGCTATTGGAAAAAATCAAAATCCAGCAAAATATTTCTTTGACAATTACTATGAAAAACAGCTAGAGCTTTACCGTGGAGAATCTGGGAGATTTGATAAAAATGCAATTGAAGCTGAAAGAGTTATAACGAGTTTGAAAAAAGAGAAAGAAAATTATGAAGAAATACGAAAAGAAGCTGAAAATAAAAATGCAGTTGATATTCTTTTTGTAGATAAGCTAGAAAAAAAAGGATTAGCCCCCTCACCAGAGAAAAGTCCAGAGGAATATGATAGATTTATGAATAATCCCTTAGAATTTCTAAATAAGGCCATAAAAGAAGCAGAAAAAGAGAAAAATTTTTATCGAGATACTGCCTTGCACTATGGAAAAAGTGCTCATGAAATTGAAGAGCAGATGAGAAATGTTAAACCAATTCAAGATTATGGGGTGAAGCAAACTGCAGAGACCCTTGCTAGAGCAGCTATGTATGCTTATGATGTTGAAAAGAAAAAAAATCTTGAAAAACCTTTATTCATTGCACCTGAAAATTGGACTCCAGAGCTTTACGGATCTCATCCCAAGGAGTTAAGAGAATTAATTACAAAATCAAGAGAGAGAATGGCAGGTCTTTTAGTTGAACAAAAAGGAATGTCAAAAGATGAAGCTAAAAAAATTTCAGAAGAGCACGTTAAAGCAACATTTGACATTGGCCACTTAAATTTCTGGAGAAAATATTTCAAAGGAACAGACGAGCAATTTCATAATTGGATTGGCAATGAAGTTGAAGGTTTGGTTAAAGATGGAATAATCGGCCATGTTCACTTGTCAGATAATTTTGGTTATTATGATGAGCATCTTGAAATTGGAGAAGGAAATGCTCCAATACAACCATTCATGAAAATGCTCTCAGAGCAAAAATTCAAGGGCAAGCTCATAGGAGAGCCAGGAGGTCAAAGACCAGGTCAAGAGTATAGGGTTCTAACAAGCTCTTGGAGAGCAGCTCAAACTCCAATTTATAGGATTGATTCTGTTACTAGATCTTGGACAGAAATTGAAAATAGCTATTTTGGAAGAGTTCCTCAAAGCCCATATTTCTTAGTTGGAGATATAGTCCCAAGCAAAGACTGGACCTCACCATTCGAAATTCCTTTAGAATAAATGATATTTCTAGAAGAAATAAGTTACAAAGCATCATAGAGATTTTAAGAGCTTCATATCTCAATTAAATCCAAAAATTCTCTAGCAATAACAATTTTAGTACCTTTAAACTCTCTCACTTTTAATAGATGATCATTGCCAGAAACAATATAATCAATCTTCATTTCATTAACAGGCTCCAAAATAACATTATCGCTAGGATCTTCTTTTATTACATCGACTTCAGATTTGGTCTTGACTAAAGTGGCAACTTCTAACAAAATCGATAAAAACCTATCTTTCTGCTCCTCTGTAAATTTAAACTTTGGATAATTCAAAACTCTTATTAATTCATTAAGCTGTTTATAAGATAAAATTAACTCAAATTCACCAGCTATAATTCTATCAAAAATAATTCTTGGATTTCCTTTCCAGCCCAAAGCAGAAATCAAAATATTGGTGTCTAAAATTATTTTTTTCTTGCCCATTTAACTGCTTCATCTACATCTTTTGTTGTTATCTTTTCATTCTTGAATTGCTTTTCTATCTCTTTAGCTAAAGATGCAAACTCAACTTTTACATTTGGCATTTTCACTCTTTTAAATAAAATGCC
>CAZCNK010000036.1:0-10312 GCA_964500345.1 Candidatus Woesearchaeota archaeon
TTTATATTATTGTGATAGCTTTTGTTGTTGTGGTTGCTGTTGGGATTTTTGTGAATAGGGAAATTGATAAAAGCGGGGTAATGGATGTTGGGATAAAGAGACAGGTTGATAGGTGTTTGGTTGAAAATGGAAATTTTAATGGTTTTGAGGGATTTGAGAGATGTTTTGGTGATTGGGATGTTGGGGTAAATTTTAGTTTGGGTAATGAAAGTTTTGTTTTTGATGACAAGTATTACGATAAAGAATTTTGCGAGAAGTTTGAGAATTTTAAATGCGGTAGTTTAAGCAGGGATGTTATGCGTAATGGTGAATTGAAGAGATTGAGGTTTGATTATGTTTATAAGATTTAATAAGAGGGGAGATTGGGACATTGCAGATATGATTGCAATATTCTTAACTGCATTTATGCTAATTTTATTTTGGCTTGTTTTTGTTGGGCCTTTTCAGAAATTTTTGGCGGGAGAGGAAAGGATTAATTCTTACTATATAAGCGAGAATGATTTTGTTTTTGATTTTTTTGATGTTGAAGTTGATTTGAATAAGGAAAGGATAAAAATTGTGGATTTGATTTGGTTGTGGGGGAACGATAAGAAGTATGAGAGTGAGCTGAGAAATATAACAAAAGAGATAATCGAGATGTGGGATAATGAATATTTTGATTCTATTAATGGGAGAGGTGTGAAAAAGGGTTATAGTGTTGAATTTTTTGATGGCAGTGAGAGATTGATTGTTGAGAGTGAGAATTTTGATTTAATTTATTGCGAGAATTACTGCAAGGATTTTCATTTGGTTAAGGTTCCAACTTTTGATAAGGATATTGAGGTTACGATTAAAAGTAGTGTAAAAAAAGTAGTGTAAAGGTGTAAGAGGTTAATATGGCGAAAGGGATTTTAATGGCTTTAGTAACAATAATGCTTAGTTTTGTTTTAGTTTATGCTATTTTTGTTTTTTATAACCAAAGTCAAGATAAAGAGAATTATCTGGGAGCTGGGTTGATTAATTTTAATGAATTTGAGAAAAAAGTAAATGGTGAAAGGATTTATTTATGGCAGATTTTTAAATTGAGTGGATATAGAGCTTTGGTGGATTTGGGTAAAAATGGAATTATTGGTTGTAAGGTTGTTAATGGATATAGTGTTATGGGTGATGGTTGTGAATTTAATAAAGAAAATTTGATTAAGAGTTTTGAGGGGTATTATGCAAAGAATTTGGCTCAAGAGCTAGAGAAAAAGGAACTTAATTTAGGATATAAAATTTTTGTTAGTGAAAATGGCAAGGCTAATGTGAGAGGAGAGACTGATGATAAATTAAAATATGAGGAGAAGAGATTTGAGAAGATTGGATTTTTTTATAGTTACGAGCCTGATTTTAATTTGAGTTTTGATTTTAATTTTAGTGATTTTTATTTTGCTTTTGGTGAAATAGAGATGAAGTTTGGTTGTTTGAGGAATATTGGTTTTATTGAAAATTTAAATGAAAAATGTGGATTAAGTGATAGGTTTAAGATTAGGGGAGATGAGGAGTATATTTATGTTGATTATTTGAGTGAAAATTTATTTGTTGGGAATATGGAGATTAGATTTGCAATATATTTAAATACTGACTTTGGCAGAGAGGAAGAGGGGATTTTTTAAGATGATGGGGTTGACTTTTGAGGATATTGTGGATAGGATTAAAGAGGAGAAGGGTATTTCTGAGAGTGAGATCATTGAGAGAATAAGGGAAAAGATGAGCAAGCTTTCTGGGTTGATTAGTAATGAGGGTGCTGCCCATATTGTTGCTAATGAACTTGGAATTAATTTGATGGAGAGTGTTAGGAGAAAGGGAGTTAAGATAAAGAGGTTGGTTAATGGAATGAGCGGCGTTACTTTAATTGGAAAGGTATTGAATGTATATGGAGTAAGGGAATATAGAAAAGAAAATAAAATAGGGAAGGTTGGAACTTTTTTATTTGGTGATGAAAGTGGGGTGATAAGGGCTGTGATTTGGGATATCAATCTTTTGAGTTTTATGGAGAAAGGGGAGATTTGCGAGAGTAAGGTTTTGAGGATAATGGATGGGTATGTTAGGGAGAATAATGGATTTTTGGAGTTTCATGTTGGGAGCCAGGGAAAGATTGATTTTTTGGAGCAGGAGATTAATGTGGTGAGTGCTAAGGATTACAATTTAAAGAAAATTGATGAGTTCAGTGCTGGGGATTTTGGTGTTGGTGTTTTTGGGACTGTTGTGCAGGTTTTTGAACCGAGATTTTTTGAGGCTTGTCCAGAATGCATGAAGAAAATATCTAATAATTCTTGTGAGATGCATGGGAATGTGATTGGGAAAATAACACCTGTACTGAACTTGTTTTTTGATGATGGGACAGGAAGCATAAGGGCAGTGGCTTTTAGGGAAAAGGTTTTAGAGGTTTTGAATTTGAATGAGGAGAGATTGAATGAGATTAGAGAGAATATTGGATTGTTTGAAGACGTGAGGAGAGAATTACTTGGAAAGCAGGTTATTTTTGTGGGTAATGTGGTTAGAAATCAGATTTATGATAGATTAGAATTTAGTTTGAATAAGATGGTTGAAGTTGATCCTAAGAAGATGGCTGAGGAGTTGGGGAAGGGAATTGAGGTAGAGAATTGAGGTAGAGGATGTTATTTAGGACGCATTTAGTTTTTGGCTTGCTGGTTGGATTGTTATTTGTTAATTTTTTTGATGTTGGCAATAGGATTTTATTTTTGGGATTTGTTTTATTTTTTTCCATATCTCCTGATATTGATCATGGAAGAAGTTTCATTGGAAGGAGATTTTTTATATTATCAAAGATAATTAATTTTATTTTTGGCCATAGAAAATTAATACATAGCTTGTTTTTTGCTTTGGTGATTTATTTTGTTTTTAGAAATTTTGGATTCTTTGATTTAGGGAGAGCTGCATTAGTTGGATTTTTTTCTCATATTGTGATGGATGGCTTGACAGTTGATGGAGTGAGATTTTTGTACCCTTTAAAATATAAGTTAAGGGGTTTTGTGAGAAGCGGGAGCTTTTTTGAAACTATTTTGTTTTATTTTTTTATTGTTGTAATGATAGTTTTATTTGGATTTAAAGGATAGATAATTTTAAATAATAGGATGTGTTTATTTGTGCAATGAAAGAGGGAGTTTGGGCTTTTATTGCAACGGTTGCAATCTTGGGAGCAGGATTTATTTCTGATCAGGCTGTTAGCGGAATGATTACTAGATCTAAGAGCATATTGGTTTCAAATGAAGTGCTTTATGTGCCTTGTGATAAGAGAGGAGCTGAAGATTTGTATAAATTTTTTAAAGAGAATTACAGATGTAGAGATTATTGCAAGCATATTGTTGATGGGAGAATTTTGCCTAGAAATAATAAGGTGAGGCTAACATGCAAAAGCAATAGTGAGAGAGTAAAGTTTTTTGGATATTGCAGAGAAGCTAAAAAGCTGGTTTGCTAAATTTTTGGATTTTTCGGAGAAATTTTGGAAAAAAGGGGATTTTCTGAAAAAAATTCTAGTTTAGATGGATAGTTTTTGGATTTTTCGAAAGATTTTTGGATTTCTAGTGGAAAAATATTTATTAAGTAAGTTATTTATTTGTTGTTATGAAAGAAAAAATTTATATTTTAAGAGATTCCTTTGTTTTGAGTTTGAGAAATCTTCTTATTTTGCCTCTAATTTTTGGAGGGGCATTTACTGCTGGCGCGCATAAACTTTATAAAGATAATTGCATTATTCATAGTACTCCTTATAAGGAGGTTAAAGAAGCTGAACTGCTTCTAATGAAAGAAAATGGGAAACCAAGGAGGTTTAGAAAATGGTAGGAAATTTGCCTATTAAGAAGTTTAGATGTCAGAATATTGATTGTAGCATATGGTTAAATAAGAGGGAGATTGATGGAAGTACTGTTGAGTTTAAAACTGTAAGTTTGAGCAGGAGTTATAAGAAAAAGGGAGAGAGTGTTTGGAGAAGTGACCAGATTAATTTAAGAAGAAATGATTTACAAAAAGCAATACTTGTTCTACAAAAAGCTCAGGAGGAGTTGTTGTTGAGTGAGCATGGAAGTGAGGAGAGTGATGAAGAATGAAAGAGAAAAAAGAAGAAAAGGTTGTAGAAAAGACTGAGGTTAAAGAAAAAAAGGAGATATCTATTGAGGAATTACCTGGTGTTGGGGCTGCAACAGGTGAAAAATTAAGAGAGGCTGGTTTTAATGATTTAATTAGTATTGCTGTGGCAAGTCCTGCTGAGCTTGGTGATGTTGCTGGTGTTGGTGAGAGTGTTGCTAGGAAGATAATTAATACTGCTAGGAATAAATTGGATATGGGGTTTGAATCTGGAATTGAATTGCTTGAGAAGAGAGAAAAAGTTACGAAGATAACAACTGGAAGTAAAGCATTTGACTCTATTCTAGCGGGAGGGATTGAGACTGGAGCTATTACAGAAGCTTATGGAGAATTTGGAAGTTCTAAAACCCAATTGGGCCATCAACTAGCAGTAAATGTTCAGTTTCCTAAAGAAAAAGGTGGTGCTGAAGGTATTTGTGTTTATGTAGATACTGAGCAGACTGCGAGACCAGAGAGAATAAAACAAATTGCTGAAGGCAATGGTTTGAATTCAGTAGAAATCCTTAAAAATATAAAGTTTGCTCGTGCTTTTAATAGTGATCACCAAGTTTTATTAGTTCAAAAAATAGAGGATTTAATAACGAAGGAAAAATTACCTGTGAGATTAGTTGTTGTAGATTCTTTAATGAGTCATTTCAGAAGTGACTTCTCGGGTCGTGGGATGTTGGCAGATAGACAACAAAAACTAAATAAGCATATGCATGACTTGCTTAAGTTGGCAACAAAACATAATCTAGCAGTATATATAACGAATCAAGTTATGGCGAGGCCAGATGTATTTTTTGGAGATCCTACAACAGCTATTGGCGGGCATGTGCTGGCGCATAATTGTTTAAGTTCGGATTCTTTAATACAACTTGCAGATGGGACTATAACTAAGATATCTGAAATATTTGGTGAAGATAATAAGCTTCCTAGCGTAGATATTATTGGTGACTTAGGTATGAAGAATAATATTTTTGATAAAATTGCTGTGGTAACAAATATCAAAGAGTTGTATACTTTAGATGTAGGGTATAAGATAAAAGCTTCACCAGAACATAGATTCTTTAAACTTTTAGAAAATGGCGAGATTAGAGAATCAAAGTCCAAAGAATTAAAAGAAGGAGATTATATAGCTTGTGTAAAGAAAATAGATGTTGAAGGAAAGATTCAAAGATTGCCAGAAATTGAAACGAAAGAGATGGTAACTGTAGATAAGGAAGGTAGTAGACTGATTAAAAAAGAATTACAGAGAAAAAATTTGACCAGAAAAGATTTATGTAAAAAACTTAATGTAAAACCAAGACAACTCAGAAGGATATTAAACCAAGAATATCCAACAGATAAGGAGAATATTCAAATTATTACTGAAGTAATTGGCAAACGCACTATTCAACGATATGTTAGTGATTACTTTTCACAAAAATACAGAAATGTTGTAATGCCAGAATACTTAACGCCAGAGGTTTCACAACTTTTGGGATATTTTATGGGTGATGGGTGTTTTGGGGATTATACATTAAGATTTAGAGATGAACGTAAAGAAATATTAGAATTTTATTCTGATTTATTTAAGAAAGTTTTTAACATTAATGGAAGGATCAGTAATGTAAAAGATAAAAATTGTTATAATCTCGATATTAACAGCAAAGATATAAGAGAGCTCTTTAGGCTTCTTATGAAGGATTTTATAAGCTGTATTTCAAAATCTCCAGATGGTGTTATAAAGAGTTTCATTAGGGGTTTTATGGATGCAGAAGGAAGTGTGAGCAAGGCTAGACCTAGGATAACAATAGCACAAAAAAATGAATTTTTATTGATTTATATTCAGATGTTGCTCTTGAGATTAGGTGTTAGATCTAGGTTAGAAAAGAAACAAGGTAAAGATTTTAGTTGTCTGTTGTTAGATAATAGAGACTTCTTGAGGTTTGCAGAAGAAATTGGTGTTACTGCGTTAGATAAGAAATTTTATCTGAATAAATGGGTTGAATATTGTAAGAGAGCTAAGGTAACAAAAGAGATTATTCCAGTTAGTAGAAAGTATTTATGGTCTTTGTTGGCTAAAGCAGGACTCACACCATCTAAATATATAAAGCCTAGACCTAAGAGTTATAAATTTGTAACGCTAAATAATTTTGTAAGGGTCTTAGAGGGACTTAATGATGCTTCAGTAAAGGATGCAATGTTAGAAGATAAAATTAAGAGACTTAATGATTTGTTTAACGGGCATATAAGATGGGAGAGAGTACGTCGTATAAGTATAGATAAAAACAATGAGCCTTTATATGATTTAAGTGTTCCAGAATCTCAGAATTATATTGCAAATGGGTTTTTAGTTCATAATAGTACTGTAAGGATTTATTTAAGAAAGGGTAAGAAAGGGAGCAGGGTTGCGAGAATTATAGATGCGCCACACTTACCTGATGTGGAATGCGCATTTATGGTTACTGATAAAGGAATTGTAGATGTTGAGTGAAGATGTAAAATGGTAATTAGCAATATTAGATATAATCATTTGAAAGTTAGTGATTTGGCTAGCTGGGATTGGTGTAATGAGGAGAGCTATTTGAGATGTAATGGTGTTTTTAGAGAGGAGACTAAATTAGATAGAAATGGAAAAGCTGTTCATAGTGTCATTGTTAGAGAGCCTAAATTTCCTTGGGAGATTGATTTCTTTGAGAAATTACAGAAATTTAAACCAATTTTTAGAGAGATAGATGATGTGAGGATATATGCAAGTTGGGATGCAATTGATCCTAGTGATTTAAAAAATAGAGTTGTTAGAGTTGTAGAGAATAAAACTAGAGGCAGTTTTGATGTACCTGATTATATTGTGCCTAGTGCTAAATTTCAATTAGAGATTTATGCTTGGATTTATAAACCAATTATTGAAAGGATGGGATATCTTTTTCCTGAGAATCATTTTTTGTATTATGTACATAGAGAAAGTTTAGAGTTGATTAAGAAAATAGAGTGTGTAATGAATTATAAGGACATTGAGGAGAAGATTATGGATCGTGTTAAGAATATTAAAGAGAATAAAAATATAGTTGGAGCAAAATTAAAAGAACCTTGGAAATGCGATATTTGCAATAATGCTTTTAAGAGTAAGTGTAGGTTTTGGAATTGAAATAGTTAAATTTAAATATATGATTATATCGGTATAATTAAACTAGGATAAAATGCAGGAGTTAGAATCGCAATTACGGAAATGGGGAAGATCTATTGGGGTAGTTATTCCTAGTGAAGCTGTTAAAAAGGAAGGCTTGAAAGAAGGAAGTACTGTGAAGCTAATTGTCTTAAACAAAACTAGTGCGCTTGAAGAAACTTTTGGAATGCTTAAACTAAAAAAGTCAACTGATAAAATATTAGAGGAAATTGATGAGGAGGGTTGGAGTGAGTGAGGAATTTTATTTTTTTGATACGTATGCTTTTTTCTAAATTATAAGAGGTAATGAAAATTATGAGAGATTTAAAAACGTTATAGCAATTACAACTATTTTTAATTTGGCAGAATTGAATTATGGAATTAAAAAAGAGACGGATGATAAGATTGCAGATGAGCTAACAGAAAAGTATAGGCCTTTTCTTGTTGAGGTAACGCTTGATGACATCAAAAAAGCAATGAGTTTTAAAAATAAAAATAGAAAATTGTCTATACCTGATGCTGTTGGATATTTGATCGCAAAAAAATTTAATGTGAAGTTTCTTACTGGAGATCATGATTTTATGGTTTTTGAAAACGTTGAATTTATTAGGTAGGTAGTTGCAAAAATGTAAAAATGCCCCTGCCAAGATTTGAACTTGGGCCAAGACCTCCGCAGGGTCTTATCCTTTCTGGTTTCTTTTTTTATTTTTAATGTTTTTAAGGCAATCCAGCTAGACCACAGGGGCTTAATAAGGTGTTATTTGCAAAGCTTTATAAATATTTATTGGTGATTGTTTTTTTATGGAGCAAAAAATTCAACGCACTGTGGAGCTTTTGTGCAATAGCTGTAAGAAGAGATTAGTAAATATGAAAGGAGGGGTTGTTTTTGATTGTCCTAGCTGTGGGAATAACAAGATTGTAAGATGCTTTTCTTGTAGAAAAATTGCTGCAAGATACAAATGCGAATGTGGATTTAGTGGACCGAATTAGAGGAATAAATTAAAAATGGCGATTAATTAAAAATGGCAAGAGTTCTTGTAACTTTGAGGATAATGCCAGAAAGTGTTGATGTTAGTTTGAGTAAGGTAGAAGATGAAGTTAGAGAATTGATAAAAAGTGTTGGAGGGGAGGTTGTTAAAGTTGAGAAAGAGCCAATTGCTTTTGGATTGGTTGCTTTGAGATTTATTTATAGGATTGATGAGAGTAAAGGAGGAACTCAGGAATTAGAGGATAAGTTAAAGGAAGTTAAGGGAGTATTAAGCGGAGAGATAATTGATGTGAGGAGAGAATTTGGGTAGTGGGATTAAGATATGGAAATAAATGAATTATTTAATCAGGAAGAAATTAAAAGATTACAAGAGATTTCTAAATTGAAAGGAGAGGAGCAGAAAAAGGAATTAGATAAATTTTTGAAGACATTAAAACCAGAGCAGATTGAGTTTTTGAAGAGACAGCAAGGTGGTGAGTGTGTTTTTTGCAATATTGCAAATGGGAAAGCAGAAAGTTATAAAGTTTATGAGGATAAGGATGTGATTGCTGTTTTAGATATAAATCCTGCTAGTCCAGGACATTTGTTAATTTTTCCTAAGAAGCACTATCAGATTTTAAATCAGATGAGTGAGAGTGAGACTGGTCATATTTTTAAGGTTGTGAATAAATTAAGCGGAGTGGTGTTTGAGGCTGTAAAGGCTGAAGGAACTAATGTATTTGTTGCTAATGGGGTTGTTGCTGGGCAAAATACTAGCCATATTATAATTCATGTAATTCCAAGATTTAAGGATGATAAAGTTATGTTTAATTGGGAGAAGGCTGATGTTGGTAAAGAAGAAATGGAAGAAATTGTTGGGAAGATAAAAGATAAAGTAAGAGTTGAGGATGTGGTTGAGGTAAAGAAGGAGAAAGAGAAAATTGAAGAGGTTGATTTTGAGAGTGGCAGGGTTCCTTAATTTTTTGTTATTTCTTTTTTGATTTTATATTGACGGTATTTTTTTAGAGTAATAATGATTTTTTAAAAAAGCTAGACTTTAGTATTAAAAATTTATTTGATGATTATGATTTCTTGATATAGAATTGTGTAGATAATTGCAATTAGTATTGAAGGTACAAATGGGATCCCTTCTTTGATGAGGACTTTTTTAATATTTGCTTTAAGAATTTTTTCAATGTCTTTTTTATCTATGCCTAGTGGATTTCTTTTATAAATTAATTTTTTATTTTTATAAATGTCCTGCTCGAGCCAATCACCTTCTGTTAGTTTTGATGTTGGGATATATTTTATCATGCAGCCTTTTTCAACTGCTGAGACAAAAGTGAATAAGTATGGATAAAGCAGGAGCAATGTTAGCAAGATGTTTGAGATTATTTTTATGCTTGAGAAGATGAAAATGAAATTTATTGGGATAATTAAAATAAGGACTGTGATTAGAGAAATTATTTTTAAGCGTTTTGTATTTTTAGATGAATTTAGTTTTAAGAATTCTTTTTTGAAATTTTCTTTATTTTTTATAGATAGGATTATTGCATAAATTAAACTATAGATTGCACCAGAGATTAAGATATTGATTATTATTGTGAGCAAGAAGGGAAGAGTTGTTTCTCTGATAAAGAAAGGTTTGGTTGCAAATAAGATTCCTGATGCAAATAGCAATTTTGTGTCACCACCCCCCCATTGTCTTGTAAAGTACATTAATAAACCAAGGATAGAGGTTATTAGAAAGCCTAGGAGTGAATATAGAAAATAAGAAGGCAAGGAGTAGATAATTGATGTAATTAACCTAATTGAGAGGGCTGAGATTATTAAAGAGTAACTTAAAAAGTCTGGTACTTCTCTTGATTTTAAATCTGTGAAAGATGCTATTGAAAATCCTGTTAGGGCTAGAATTACTAGCAAGATATCTGAGATCATAGATTAAGATTTATGGATATATTTATAAATTTTGTTAAATAAATTTTGTTTATGATAAGCATAATAGGAGCTGGGCCCGCTGGAAGTTACTTGGCTTATTTGCTGGCTAAGAATGGGGAGGATGTAAATGTTTATGAGGAAGATCGGAAGAG
>CAZCNK010000037.1:0-10204 GCA_964500345.1 Candidatus Woesearchaeota archaeon
CCTTGAACCAAGCTTCAATGTCATATTGTTTTGCAAATTTTCCTCCTAAATCTCCTGAACAGATTTCAACAACCCTGAAAGGAATCTCTAAGCTTTGAAAAAATTTTTCAGTTATTTTTTGCATCTCTTCCAGAATTTCAAAAGAATTTTTTTCATTTGTAATTATAACCTGCTCAACTTTATTAAATTGATGCATTCTGAAAAGTCCTTTTGTATCAACACCATGAGCTCCTATCTCTTTTCTAAAACAAGGTGTTGCTGCACAAAGTCTTATTGGGAGATCTTCTTTTTTTAATGTTCTGTTTTTAAGCATTGCGACAAGAGCATGCTCGCTTGTGCCTATTAGATAAAGATCTTCCTTATCTACTTTGTATATTACATCTTCAAATGCTGATAAGTCAACAGCCCCGCTAAGAGAATCCTTATTCAACATCAAAGGAGGAACAATTAAACTAAATTTTTTTTCTAATAAAAAATCAACGCCGTATCTTTGCAAGGCTAAATCTAATCTTGCCAATTCATCAAGCAGATAATTAAATCCTTGGCCAGAGATCTCTCTACCAGCTTCAAAATCTGCTATTCCGAGAGATTCAGCTAGCTCAACATGACTCTTTAATGGAACCTCAAATTTTTTTATCTTCCCACATTTTCTAATTTCTTTATTTTTAGATGGATCTTTTCCGATGGGGGCTGATTTGTGCAATAGATTTGGGATTCTTAGAATTTTAAAAGTGATTTCATTGTTTAAAGCTGAGAGTTTTCTATCTAATTCATCGATCTTTCTTGGAATATCTTTTGCCTCTAAAATTTTTTTAGATGCATCAAGGCCTTGCTTTTGAAGTTTATTAATTTCTTCAGAAATTGTATTTCTTTTGTGCCTTAGCTCATCAGACTGTTTTTTAAGTTCAAGAAATTGATCATGTTTAGATATAATCTCATCTACCCATTGGATTTTTTCTTCTTGAAATCTCTTTTTCAAGTTGTCCTTTACCAGTTTTGGGTTCTCCTTTATAAACCTTATATCGAGCATAGTGCTTTAAAAGATACATATCTTATAAAGTTTTTGATGAATAGAAAAATTTATAAGAATTTTTGAATTGATAGAAGATATTAGGCAAAATTTATTATGTTTGAGATATTTTTAATATATCTTTGGAAATATATTTGAAAAAGAAAACATTTAAATATTGGTTATGCATACTCATGATTAATGGCTTTTAGAAGAGAATAGAAATAAAACGGGGGTTGATTGATGAAGAAGATTGAAAAGGACATTTTTGAGGTTTTTTTTAGGAAAAAACCTGCAATGATGTTAGTTGCTCTAAGGAATAGTAATGTAAGGAATAGATATGGGTCAGTTTTAGCAAAAGAAGTTGATTGCACATATTCTCATGCAGTAAAGATATTGCAAGAAATGCAGAATGCAAAGCTGGTTGATTTTGAGAAGACTGGCAGAATTAAGACAATTAAGCTAACAGAGAGCGGAGAGAGGGTAGCGGAGCATATAGAAAAGATCAAAGAGCTTTTATAATTAATGTCTTTATTCTATTTCTAAATTCTAAAGATTAAAAATCTTTGAGAAGATTTATATATAATAACGAGAATATTTATTTATGGCAAGCTTTGGTTTTGAAAATGGTCTTGGATTTTTAGCATTTCTAAGTTTAATTCCATTTATTATTTTATATTTTATAAGACCTAAGCCTCGAGAACTTGATGTTCCTTCATTGATGTTCTTTGTTAGAGCAAAAAGCGTCGAAAAAGAAAAATCATTTTTTAGAAGATTTACCAAGGATTGGTTATTTATCTTGCAACTAATTATCTTTTTATTGTTGTCATTACATTTTGTTAGCCCTTATCTATCTTTAGGAAAACAGGTTTTTGTTGAGAATAGTGTTATTGTTTTGGATGGAAGCGCAAGCATGAAGGTAGAGAGTAGAATTAAAGAGGCTGTTGAGATAGCAAAGGACAGTCTTGGGAAGAAAAATTCTATTATAATAATTGGAACAAACCCGAGAATTGGCCTGCAAGATGCAAGTGAAGAAGAGGCTGAGAGATTTTTAAATAATTTTAAGGCTTTAGATAGCAGATCTTCAATTGGAGAGTCTATTTTACTTGCAGGAGAACTAATAAAAGGAAAGGCTGGAAAAGTAGTTGTAGCAAGCGATTTTATAAACACAGATGGAGTAAATGTTGATATTGCAGTAGCTTCTTTAAGAAATGATGGAATAAGCGTAGAGTTGTATAGTGTAGGTAAAGACAAAACTTATGATAATAGAGGTATAGTTAAGATTAATGTGGATGAAAATGTTGCAAATGTTTATGTTAAAAATTTTGGTGATGAAGAGAAAAAAGTTGATTTAGAGGTTAATGACTTTACGAAAAAATTGAATTTAAAGCCGAATTCTTTAGAGGTTTTTAGTTTTGAGACACCTCAAGGCGTGACAAAAATTTCTTTGAGAGAGAAGGATGAATTTTTAACAGATAATTTTGCTTATATTAACAACCCTAGCGGAGAGAAAATTAAAGTTTTGTACATTACAAATGAAAATTCTGTTTTTTTGGATGCTGCTTTAAATTCTTTGAAAAATGTGGATGTTAAAATAACTAAATTGCCAATTATTCCTGAAGATGAATATGATGTTTATGTAATCGGGGGGGTAAATAGAAATAATGTGATTACTGGAAATTTTGAATTTGTGAGAGATAAAGTTGAGAATGGTAAAAGTTTAGTGATCCACGTTCAAGATGATATTAAGGGTATAGATTTTAAGGGCTTGCTTCCATTAAAAATAGGGGAGAGGAAAGGTTATGCTGTTTTGAATGTTGAGCAATTAAACAAAATCACAAAAGATGTTGAATTTGGATCTGTTAGCAATTATCTTACAACTTATGATGAAAATGGAGCCAAGTTAGTTACAGCTGAGAATGAGACAGTTTTGTTATTAAGCAGGCTTGGAAAGGGAAAGGTTGTCTATTTTGGGATTTTAGAGGATTCAAGCGACTTTAAATTTTCTCCATCATACCCAATATTTTGGGCTAATTTGATTAAATTCTTATCTGGCTACGGAGATATTATAGATGTTAATGTTGAAACTGGTTACATATTAAATCTTGATTCTAGAGAAAAGATCAAGGGGCCTAAAGGAGAGATTTTATCGCAAAAATTAACTTTAGATGATGTTGGAATTTATGAAGTTGGAAATGTAAAATATGCTGTGAATTTAGTAAGTGAAAAAGAATCTGATATTAACTATGATATTGAAGAAAAAGAGGTTTATGAAAGATCAGTTAATGTTGCTGATGAAAAAATAAGGTATAACGTGGAGATTTTAATTTTGATAATATCTGCAGTAATTATATTTATTGAATTAGTAATTACCAAGATGAGGGGGGATGTTTAATTGGTTTTTGAGATTGTTTATGGGCATTTTGAGAATCCATTTGTAATTTTATTAATTATTCCAATTTTTATTTTTATAGTTTACTTCATGAGGAAAGATTTTCATAAATATTCTGATGAAAATTTAAAAAGGAAGAATAGAAAAAAGAGATTTGTAATTTTTACTAGGACACTGATTTTTTTGTTTTTATTGATTGCAATTTCATCTCCTTTTGTGATTGAGGAAAGATTTGTAAAGGGAGATCCTTTTGTAAAGATTTTAGTGGATAACTCAACTTCATTTGATTTATTTGACAAGGATTCTATTAATAACATTATAAACAGTTTAAAGAAAAATATTGGGGTAGAAGTTGAGAATATTGGTTCAAGAGATAAATCTGCTATTGGAGATGACTTGCTAAGGCACATTGAGCCTCATGAGAGTGTTTTATTATTAAGTGATGGAAATATCAATAGCGGGACCTTATTAGGGGATGTTGAGCTGCAAGCATCTAGGTTAAATACTTCAATAAATTCTGTTAAATTAAATGTGAAGAATAACGATTATAGTATTGAGATTTTAGGGCCATCTAAAACAACTCCTAATGTGGAGAATTTTTTTACTGTTAAGATTACTGGAACTAATGAGAAAGAATATCGTGTTAAGGTTGAGGTTGATGGAAGGACTAGGATAGAGAGTAGTGTTAAGAATGGAGAATCCTTTAGTGAGAAGTTTGAAAAAGGCTATCATAAAATAACTGCTACGCTTTACGAAGATGATTTTTTTAGTGAGAATAATGTTTTTTATAAAACTGTAAGGGTAATTGAAAAACCAAAAGTATTGCTTTATTCTGAAAGAGATACTCCTTTAGCTTATATCTTAAACCAGGTTTATGATGTTGATTTCGCTAGAGAATTTCCTGATGAGATAAATCTGTTAAAGGATTACTATTCTATTGTTGTTAATGATGTTCCTGCTGATAGGCTAGAAAGCAAGGTAAATTTACTAGAGGATTATATTGATGATGGAAATGGATTAACTGTTTTTGGAGGGGAAAATTCTTATGATTTTGGGGATTACAAAGAGAGTAAGCTTGAAAGTATATTACCTGTTTTTGTTGCTGAGGCTGGTAAAAAAGAAGGTGATGTTTTTGTTGTTATTGTGATTGATATTTCTGGAAGCACTGGAGCAAGTTATGGAGAAGGGGCTGCAGTTGATGTTGAAAAAATGCTTGCCTTAAGTGTTTTAGACAGCATAGGTGAAGAAAATTTTATTGGGGTAGTTGCTTTTGATACAGAAGGGAATAAGGTTTGGGATTTAGAGAGATTAAAGGAAACTAATAGAGAAGAATTGGAAAGTAAAATAAAAAAATTGACTAGCGGCGGGGGGACTATGATAAGCTCCGGGATTATGGAAGCATTGGAGATGTTAAAGGATATTTCTGGAAGCAAGAATATGATTGTGATTTCAGATGGAAAAAACCAGGCTGGATCTAGCGGAGATCAAGCTACTTACAAAACTAGCCAAATTGCTGCTGATGACGGAGTTAAAATATTTACTATTGGAGTAGGTGAAAAGACAGATGAGGTTGTGATGAAGCAAATTGCATCTATTGGAAATGGATTTTATTTTAAAGCTGAAGAGTCAAATAAAGTAAAGATAGTTCTTGGTGATTTGGAGGAGGAGAAGAAAAAGGACTTGTTTAATTTAGTGATACTTGATGAGAGTCATTTTATTACAGAAGATTTAGATATTGATGCAAGAATTTATGGTTATAACACTGTTGTTCCTAAAAAAACTGCTAAGCTTTTAATAAGCGCGAGCACTGGTGATCCTGTTGTTAGTGTTTGGAGATTGGGATTGGGTAGAGTTGCTTCTGTTACGACAGATGATGGAGTGAATTATGCTGGAGAGTTATTGAACGAGAAAAATTCAAAATTAATAACAAGAGTGATTAATTGGGCTATTGGAGATCCTGAAAGAAAAAAAGAGAGCTTTGTAAACGTTGAGGATGGATTTGTGAATGGGCAAATAAATGTTCTATACAAGGGGGAAAGTCCTAAAACTGAGGAATTGGAGATGTATAAGATTGATGAGGATTTGTACAGTGGAAATTTGATTTTTAAAGATACAGGGTTTAAAAATGTACTTGGTATTCCTTTTGCTGTTAATTATAGAAGTGAATTATTGAATGTTGGGTTTAATAAGGGTATTGAGAGCTTAGTTGAGAACACTGGAGGGAATATTTTTGAGGAAAGTGATATTCAAGGGATGATTAATGCAATAAGATCACAATCTCAGAGAAGTATTTTAAAGAAATGGTATTACAGATGGCCTTTTTCAATAGCTGCATTGATTTTGCTTTTAATAGACATTTCTATCAGACTTTTTTATAATGTTAAGGTTGCAAAAGCTTAAGATTTAATTTAGTATTCAAAAAGAAGAACTTAATTTAATTGACTATTTAATAACCTTAGTATAATAACTGATCAAAATTCTCCTGTTTCTAAAAATTTCCTTGCCTTTTCAAATCTATCACTCAACATAGCTATTTTTCTGTCAGTTTCTTCTTTTAATTGTCTTACAAGTTCTTCCAAATTTTTTTCTGACCCTAACGGGTCTTGAAGAATTTGTATCCGACCATACTCATTCGAGCCCACTAGACTATCACCCCTGAATCTCAAGCCACCATCCCCGTCCCGACAGGCCCTACGGAGACCTGATTGATCACCTGGTGTAAATGCTAGTATCCCTTTTTCAGACGGAACTAGACCTTTTTTAGGATCATAAGCTAGTTTTTGGTTTTTTACTAAGAAAGGAGCTTCTAATGAACTAGTAAAGTCTGTTTTTGTAAATATAAATCCATATTCATTATCTGCCTTTTCTACTCCTAATCCAGGTACTATTAAAGGAACATTTGTGTTTTGTTTTCCTAGTATTTTAAGAACTATTTTTCTTAAGTTTCCATGTGGTCCTTCTCTTGGGAAGACTGGTACTGAATCTGTATCTGCATATGTAAAGGATCTTTTTGGAAGTGATTCCCAGAATCTTACTACTTCTATAGGGCTTAATACTCTTATTCTTCCTTTAGTTTCTTCTCTTAATATTTGATTATAAGCTAAAGCTCTTGGTGTATTTGAGAGTGATATTGGTTGATTAGGTTCGTATTGAGTATTATCTTCTATACTAGAAACACCTCTAAATCTTTCATTTAACTTAGCTACTGCTAATTGCCCTAGTTCATCATAAACTAAATTTCCTACTATTGGTACTGGTACTCCTGGATTTCCTTGAAGTTGGTAATTTTCCAATGACTTTGTTTCAGTTGTCATTTTATTGCTCCTTTTGATATAGATTGGGAATGACAAGCAATATATAAAGTTTTCGGTTTGTGATTACTCTAAGATAATAAATTTTATTATTTTTTAAAAGTTTATGATATAATAGTCTAGGATAAAGCTTGCATTGAGGAGTATGAAATATTAATAAGATTTTTATATAAGTTATGATTATCTAATAGTAATATGGGTTGGTTGAGCAATTATTTAGAGAAGAGAAGGCAGAGAAGATTAGATGAGATTAACAGAGAGATTGAAAGACTAAAGGAGATGGATATTCATACAAAACCTGCAGTTGTTACAAGATCAAAACCTGTATCTAAACCACAACCCTTTTCTGGGCCTGCTTCTGAGGCAAGGGTAGAGCATGAAAGGCATGGGGGTTATGTAAAGAGAGATGTTAATTTTAAAGTTTTATTTTTGATTGTGCTGTGTGTTGCAGCTATTATTGGCGTAACAATTTACTATAGAATGAGTTTTGGCAAGTTGAACCAGGATTACAATGAGAAGGTTCAAGAAATTAACACTCTCAAAGCAGAATTATCAGATTTAGAGTCAGAGTTGAATAAAACAGCTTCTAAATTGGAATTTAAAGAAAAAGTAGAGGAAGATTTGAGTACACAGTATAGCAGCTTAGAGGAGGAAAAAAGTGCTTTAGAGAGCGAGATTAGTGATTTAAAGATTCAAATAGCTGAGAAAGAGAAATTGGTTGAAAATCTAACTACAGAATTAGATGATAATACTGATAGAGTAAGATTCTTAGAAGATTGCATTACTGACGAGCTAAATGAGAATTTAACTATTTGTGATTAAGATGAAACAAATTGAATTTGCATTAAAAGATGTAAGGAAAGTTTTGATAATAAGCGGACTGTTTAATACTACGCTAAATGCTTTAATAATCTTTCTTGGGTTTGTATTAATTTTTATTTTAGGAGATTTAAAGTTCTATTATGCAATTGCTCCTGCTGTGGTTTATTTTTTGTTTAGCACTTATAAAAATTTTAAGAGAAATTCTTACAAGGAGGTTGAGGAGAGATTTCCAGATCTAGAATGGCAGTTAAGGACAAGCGCTGATAATTTAGATAAAGAGAATGAGGTTGTTGAAAGTTTGCATAAAAGTGTTTTGAGAAAGATTGAGAATGTTAGAGTGTCTTCCTTTTTTAGCAATAAAGCAACTGTTTTTAAGCTATTATCTGCAACTGCTCTTTCGTTTTTAATAATGTTTATGGCTACATTTGATGTAAATGTTTTTGATTTGAATAAGATAACGGGTGATTTTTTAAAGTTAGACAATAAAGATGAGCTAGAGGGATTGGATTATGAGAATTATGAGGGAGAGTTTGAAAAAGAGAGCAATAGGGAGATTTATGGTGATGAGAAGATTGTTGAATTGGGAAATAAAAACATAGAGATTGAGTTGAATCCTGAGGAAGGCGAGATAAATCCTGATGAGATAAGGGAAGTTGAGGAAAAAGAATTTGAAAGAGGAAAGTTAGGAGACATTGGGGTGAGTTCTGATAGGAGTCATGAAGAGAGAATTAAAAGGGAATATCAAGAATTGATAAAGCAGTATTTTAGTAGGTTGACAGAACAATAGCTAGATTTTTGGGCTTTGAGTTTGGAAGTATTAAAGATGAAAATAAAAACCGTTGAAGAAGTTAAGAGCGTATTTAATGAGCTATTTGAATCTGTTGGCAAGGTTGTTGTTGGACAAGATGAGGTAATAAAGCAGACTGTTATTGCTATATTGTGCGATGCTAATGCATTATTAGAGGGGTATCCTGGACTAGCTAAAACTTTGTCTGTTAAAACATTGTCTGCATTGATGGATCTAAAGTTTTCAAGAATTCAAGGAACTCCTGATTTAATGCCATCAGATATTATTGGAACTTATGTTTTAGATGAAGCAAGCGGGAGAAGAGAATTTAGATTCCAACAAGGACCAATTTTTGCAAATGTGATTTTATTTGATGAGGTTAATAGAGCAACACCCAAAAGCCAGTCAGCTGTATTAGAAGCAATGCAGGAAAAACAAGTAACTGTTGGAAATAAGACTTTTAAACTTGAATTACCATTTTTTGTTCTTGCAACCTCTAACCCTTTGGAACAGACTGGGGTGTTTAATTTACCTGAGGCCCAAACTGATAGATTTTTGTTTAAAATTAAAACAGATTATCCTAGTTTTGAAGAGGAATTAGAGATCGTTGATAAATATACTGATATAAACTCTAATCCAGATTTTGGCATAAAACCAATTTTAGACAAGGAATCAATTTTTAGGTTGCAGGAATTGGTGAGAAAGGTTCCGATTGCTAATGATATAAAAAAATTTGCTGTTGATTTAGTAAATAAGACTAGGCAAAGAAAAGAATTAATTGAATATGGAGCATCTCCAAGGGCTTCAATAGGACTAATTTTGTCTTCGAAGGCTAATGCTCTACTTGAGGGAAGAAATTATGTTAAAAAAGAAGACATCAAAGAGATGGCTTTCCCTATTTTAAGGCACCGGATTATTTTAAATTTTGAAGCTGAGAAAAATAATTTTAAAGAAGATGATGTTGTAAGGTACCTTTTGAAGTAATTTTATTTATAGTTTTTAAAAACTGTTAAAAATTAAAATGATCAAAACAGATTTTTTAAATCATTTAGATAGGCTGCATCTTATAATTAATAAAAAAGTTGCTTCTAATTTCGTTGGGGAAAGAGAGAGCATCCATACTGGCCATGGTGTGGTATTTAGCGATCATAGAATTTATACTCCTGGAGATGATTATAGGGATATTGATTGGAGGGTTTTTGCGAGAACTGATAAATTACATATAAAAAGATATGAGGAAGAGAGAAATTTAACTGTTCATATCATTATTGATTTTAGCGCTTCTATGAGTTTTGGGAAAGAAATAAAAAAATTTGAATATGCCTCTATGCTTGGGATTGGATTTGCTTATATGGCTTTGAAGAACAATGAAAGATTTGTCTTGTCCACTTTTTCTGACAAGTTAGAGAGATTTAAACCTAAGAAAGGAAGAGCGCAGTTGTTAGCTATTGTTGATTATTTGCAAAACAAAAAAGCTGAGGGTGTTTCTAAATTTGAGGAATCTTTACTCAGCTATTCTAAGTTTATTGATTCAAGGTCTTTGATAGTTGTGATTTCAGATTTTCTTTACAGCGCTGATGAAGTTAAAAGATCTTTGTTTGGGTTCAAGAACAATGAAATAAAATTGATACAAGTTTTAGATCCGATGGAGGTTAAATTAGATGTGACTGGTGAATTTAAATTAAAGGATTTAGAGACTAGAGGTTTATTAAGAACGTTTATCAGCCCATTTTTAAGGAAGAGATATTTAACAAAATTAGGAGAGCATAGTGCGAAAATAAAATGGGTTGCAAATCAAGTTAATGGACGTTTTCATTCTTTTAGCACAGACACTTCAATTTACGATGCTTTTTATGAGATATTAAGATGAAGCTAACTAGATA
>CAZCNK010000038.1:0-10158 GCA_964500345.1 Candidatus Woesearchaeota archaeon
CTAAGCCAATAGGTCCTAAGCCTATCCCGTCTAGCCGAATTTTCTTTTCCGAGGTTTTCTTCCTAAGAAAAGCTCCTTTGGCCACTCCGGCACTCCCGCATAAATAAATAGAAAAAATATCTCTATAAAAAACTTGTTAATTTATTTAAAACTCCACTTGCCTCTTTTCTTTTTCATCCATCTATAACTTCTTAATTTTCTTGATTTTCCATAACCACATCTGCTGCAAATATTTCTAATCTTATGATAAGAAGGACTTCCACATCTTCTGCATCTTATATGCAATCTGCCCTTTACTAGTTTCTTACCTTTAGCAGCTGTTCCTTTACTTGCCATCTTACATCATAGAAAAATTATTCTGGAGAAATTAAGACTATTGTATCTCCTCTCAGAAAAACAGTCCCAACCTTTCTCTTTATCTCATTGTTCTCTCTTTCTTCAGCATTCTCTAAAACAGTGTTTATATGAATATCAAATGCCTTCAATTTGCCAATAAACTGTTTTCCGTTTTTTAATTCAACAATAACCCTTTTACCTCTAGAAGCATTTAATGCATCTAATGGTCTATCAGCTTCCATTGAAATCCCCCTTAAAAAATTTAAAATAATTTTAAATACTGTAACTTAAGTGAAATTTGGTGTTTTTAAACTTTACTCAACTGAATTTTTAAGCAAACAGAAAGACTTTTAAAAGCAAATCAATTTTAAAATAACCTCATTAAAAATGGCAATCTCACAAAATAGATCTAAAAGAAAATCTTCTGGAGGAAGATATAGACATTGGAGAAAGAAAAAATTAAGAGATCTAGCCAGGCTTCCAACTTATACTGGATTAGGTGAAAGAAAAATAATGATTATTAGAGAGACTAGTGGAAGTAAAAAAGTTGTTAATATAAAATCAAATATTGCCAATGTTTATGATCCAAAAACAAAAAAATATCATTTAGTGAAGATAGAAACGATTGTAGACAATCCAGCTAACAGACACTTTATAAAAAGAAACATAATGACAAAAGGGGCAATCATAAAAACCCAAATGGGCAATGCTAAAATAACCTCAAGGCCAGGTCAAGAAGGCACAATTAATGCTGTCTTAGTAGAATAAAAATCTATTTTTTCTATCAAAACTTAGAAACTTTTAGACTTTACAGCCGCCAAATAAACTAATTAAAAGTCCCGTCTACTACACCTTCTTCAAGTCCCGAATTCGCAACAAAGAGTAAAAAAGCACTCTGTTGTTTCTAAGGGACTTTTAAGGATTTTTATGATTTTGTAGCATACGGGACCTGTTTCTTTATTTAAGAATAAATCTTTTTATTTTTTCAATCCAAAAGAAGCAATTTCATCTTCATTATACTGCACCCAAGCCCCCTTATTATCATTCGCATAATGGTCATAGATTATTTGACTTTTACAATCGATAAAAACTATTTCTTTATATGGTACACATTCAATAACTTCTTCCATCTTATTACTAAATTCATTCTTCTGCCACCAACTGTGATATTTCTCAAGAATATGACCTCCAATGGACGCCAAAGATATTAAGTTTAATGAGTTTAATCTTTTATCACGTTTTCTGAAATCATCTAAGGTAAAGCAGTCCAAGAAGATTGTTTTCCTATTTTCTTTTTTCGGCTCTATGCTCCACAATACTTTCTTACCCCGTGACGCAAACAATTCTCTTCCAATCTCTGCAAGCTTTTCTACTCCTTCTTCTCCAACTAATACCCTAGCTAAAGGATTTTCTAAAAACTCTTCAGGAGTTTGATAACCTGATTTGCACCCATAAGGAACATACCTTACATTGGGATCTCCATCTTTCAACCTCTTTTCTAAATCTGATAAATCCATTACAACTCCTGACGTGAATATGCTTGTTGGCGCACCTTCTATTTTAGGATTATCCTCAATAAACATGCCCTCCATACTATAAAGAATGCCTGTAAATGAACTAAGACTATTCCGGAATGGACCACCACTTGCAGCACGAAAACTATCATGAGATACAGGAATGGAGTGGGATTTGTGTAGGGCGTATATAAAAGATGCAATTTCTCCTAAAGTAGGCCTTTCGAGTTTCCTACGATCAGTCTCTTTGGCCACATCCCAGCTAAATCCTTCAAACGGAGGATAGCTTGCAGTAATCCGACTGCCTAAGTGAGGAAAACTAAGGCCTTTTACGCATTTTACACGTTTTACACCTTTCTTCACTTCCAAACCTTTATTTTCTTGATTTTTCATAAAACTCAGTATTTTACTAAATATTTAATATTTATGGTAAAATAAGTTAATAATAAGGCAAAGCTTTATAAATCACGAAGGGTTATATAGTATTATGAACCTAGATACTAGAAATGAGGTATTATTTGAGTATTTATTAGCAAATGCGCGGTTTTCCTTGAAAGATTTAGCTAAAATCTTAAAAGTGTCAAAAGTAGCAGTCGCTAAGAGAATAAAACATCTAGAAGAAAACCAATATATCTCGAGGTATGACGCAATTGTCAATTGGCAAAAATTACCGTTTATCAAAAAAGTTTATTTTATAAAAGTAGGCAGTAAAACGAGCGAGTTTGAAGACATCATAGTTTCCCAAAAACCAGTCTTTTCGCTTATTAATTTAATTGGGCTATATAACTATCAGGTATGGTGTTTTTTTAAGAGCAAGAAACAAAAAATGCAATTTGAGAGATTATTAAAGGAGTGGGATCATCTTGAAATTGATATAGAAAAACTAGTTTTTCCTCGTGTAACCTTTTTTGATATTCCTTTAAAATTACCATTGCCAAAAGTTCAGGATGCTGATCTCAGATTAAAAAAAATTGATGTAGGTATTATGAAGCATATGGCTCAAGGCCATGGAAAAAAATCATTTTACCAAATAAGTTTTGACTTAAACATGCCATATGATTCGGTTATTTATCATGGGAAAAAACTCATCAAGGCTGGCTATTTCTTAAAAATAATAGCTCAGCCAGGTATAAGCAAATTTACCTTACAAACAACCTCCCTTTTAATTTGTTGCGAGGATAAAGTTTTTACTCATAATCTCTATGAAACATTACAAAAAAAGCCCCACATTGTGTCTGATGCAATAGGAAAAGACAATAAGCTTTTGGTTCATTTTTTTAGTCAAAGCCATATAGAATATCGAGAAACTTTATCTACAGCGCTTTCATTGATCCCTAGAGAAAAAATAAAAGATGTCCTTATTACCTATTGGGATAAAGTGATACTAAATAATAGATACCCTTTAGAATATCTTCTACCTAATTCCACCTGATTCATAGACTTTAGTTCTTCATGTTATCTTCTATTTATTCATCTAGTGATTTGAAAATTTACATCTGGAAGCTTAAGCCATCAAAAATTAAGTCCTTTGCTACAAATCTGCTTTAGTTAACAAATCAACAAAAACAACCATAAAGGAATGCTGATTATTTTATCGCTTAAATGAATTGATTTCTTTGTTAATAATATCCCGAACGGGCTGTTGAATTTTTCTATTGCTGCCCGTATAACTTTTGTATCTTCTGACCTAATTGTCTCCTGAAACTTTAATTCTATTGGTATAACTTTATTATCTAATTCAATAATAAAATCAAGCTCCCTCTTTGAATTATCTCTCCAGAAAAATAATTCATTCTTTTTTGATGGTTCTAAATTAAATTTCAATCGTCTTAAATGGTCCTGGGCCACCGTTTCTGCTAAACTTCCAAGTGCTTCTGACCTTTTAATATCATCTTCTATAACACCCAAAACAGCATTTCTCATACCAACATCATGAACATAAGCTTTTTTTAGTTCGTTACTTATCTTTCTCCTGTTTTTTTTATATTGTAAGGAAACTGTGACTAAATGAGTGTCTTGCAATTGCTGAAAATAACCATCAAGTGCGTCTCTAGAGATTTCTCCAATATCTCTCCTTATATTAGACATACTAACAATATTTGCAGTACTTAATGCTAAGATTATGTACAACTTTCTTATTTTTTCAGGATTTCTTGATCCAAATACTTTTAATATGTCATAGCTGATAATTGCTTCAAAATAAGCCTCTCTCATCATTCTTGAACATTCTTCCCAAGTTGTGCTAATATCATAGAATTCAGGATAACCACCCATCAACAAATATTCGTTGATTGCCACATGTAAATTAGCTTCTGTATTTGGGCCTATTTTTGTATATAATTTAACAAGCTCATCGTAAAGTTCTTTTGGATTATTTTTGTTAATTGTTTCTATTAACTTTTTTCTTAAATAAACTCCGGCAGCTTGAAGGATTATTTCAATTTTAGGATGCCTAAATCTTAAAACATCTCTGAACTTTAATGGTAATATCAAAACGTCATTTTTTCTTCCAACTAAAGACTCTGAGCTTTTTTGATATAGTGCTGGAGACGAAGATCCAGAAACAAAATATTTTATGTTGTATTTTAAATCATAAAACTGTTTTAATGTAACAGCCCATTCAGTATTTCTGCTTGCTTCGTCTATGAACAAATAAATAGGCTTTTCTAGGGAATTTATTGGTTCTCTTAATATGTTCTCTTCATATATCTTAATTGACTCTGTGATTGGATTCTTTGTTATTTCAAAAAAAGATCTTTCCAATGATAGAAAAAGTATCCTATTTTTAGGGATATTTTTTTCCTTTATCAAATGTCGAATTAATTGGTAGATTATAGTAGACTTTCCTACTCTTCTTGGTCCAATAATAACATTAATCTTATTGTTATTCAATAGGTCTTTATATGTGAAGTAGTCACTCCTCTTGAATTCTCTAGCTAAGTGTGGTGGAACGTCGTTAGTCTGCCACCACATATTCTCTTTTTGAAGCTCCCTCAATAGTTGTAGTTCTTTTTCCTCCATGCTTACTGTTACGAATCAACTAGTATATAAAGTTTACTGTTATAACCTTACAAAATATATACTAAGTTTACTGTTATAACCTTACAAATTGAAAGGTTTATAAATATCAAAATTCTACTAAATGCTAAGAAAACTAGAAATCCTAATGCCCAGGAGGTCAAAATGTCCCGCATGCTACACTTCTTCTAAGCCCCGAATTCGCAACAAAGAGTAAAAAAGAAAGCTTTATATATAACTTCTGCATCCAATTTATAAAGATTATTATAGTCAAAAATAAGTATTATTAATTAGCCTTTATAGACCTTATATTGGCATTTTAACACTTATAGCGCTTAGCCAGGTTTTGCTAAGTCTTTGGGGGTATTAACATGCAATCAACCTATGTTAAAAAGTGCTCAGAATGTGGAAGCATAAATCTTTCTATTAATAAAGATAGAGGAGAAATAATTTGCAGAGACTGTGGTCTAGTTATAGAAGAAAAGATGGTTGATTTCAGCCAAGAATGGCGTGAGTTTGATTCTGATCAAGGAGATAAAAGAAGAAGAACCGGAGCCCCTAGCTCATATACTAAGTTTGACAGAGGATTAGGAACAGATATTGGCCAAAGAGGAGATATATTTCAATTGCCCGGAGGTAGTTCTTCAAAATTCTTTAGATTAAGAAAATGGCAATATAGAATTTCAACTGCTATTGAAAGAAATTTGAAACTAGCTTTAGCAGAATTAAAAAGAGTCTCTAGCTATTTAAAATTACCAAAATCTGTTGAAGAAGAATCAGCTAGAATCTACACAATGGCTGTTCAACGTGGTCTTGTAAGAGGCCGTTCAATGGAATCTGTTGTTGCAGGAGCTTTATATGCAGCTTGCAGAAGACACGAGGTTCCAAGAACTTTAGACGAGCTATCAGAAGCTTCTGGTATTGATAAAAAAGAAGTTGGTAGAACTTACAGATTTGTGACAAGAGAACTAGGAATTAGAATTTTGCCAAGCAACCCAGTAGATTACATTCCAAGATTTGCTTCTGCTCTAAAATTAACAGCTGAAACTCAAAGCAAGGCTGTTGAAATCCTTGAATTAGCAGAAGACTCAGAATTAACCTCTGGTAGAGGACCAACAGGAATTGCTGCAGCCTCATTGTATGTTGCAGCCTTGATTAATAATGAAAAGAGAACTCAAAGAGAAGTAGCAGATGTAGCAGGGGTTACAGAAGTCACAATAAGAAATCGTTACAAAGAGCTTTTCAAAAAACTAAAACTAAAAGACAAAATAAAAAAGAAAATTAAAAAATAATAAGATAGTAAGAATAAAAGAAGGTGGTTTAAATCTATAAAGAAAATTTTGTAAAGAGCTGGAAAATCCTGCTTAGAAATCCAATCTTGTTAATACCAGATTTATTTTATCTATTTTATTTCATTATAGCCGGTGCTTTTTTATTCGCAAATTTGTCTTCTTTCCTGAGCTTAACGCAATCTGATCTTTCTATAATAAAAGAAAACTTCTCAAGCATAGCAATTTCTCTAGCAATTTTTATCTTGCTCACCTTTTTAATTGGATCTTTATTCTTAACAATGAAATTAACTCTAATCAAAGATATTTTAAAAAATAAAAAAATAAAATTTCAAAACATAGCATCAAATCTCAAACTGAATTACTTAAATTTGATATCATTAAGAATAATTGTATTTCTAATTTTCATAATAGTTTTAATCCTATTCATTCTTCTATCAAAAATCTTTGAAAAGTTTATTTTCATAGCAGGAATATTGTTCTTTATTGTTCTGATAACCCTTGTTCTCGGATTTCTCTTTAGATATCCATTTTTAATACTTGAAAACAAAAAGCCAGTTCAATCGCTAAAATTATCTTTTAATTTCTTTAAAAAACAAAAATCTTATACTCTCTTAACCTTAATTATCTTATTTGCAGCAGCTTTCTTTTTCGGTTTTATCTCATCATTGCTTTCAGCGATAAAAATAAATTTAATTCAGTATTTTTTCAAGATAGCATTAATGCTGATTATTTCAGTTTGGTCAAATATTTTTATATTTCTTTCTTTTACTAGCAAGCTCAAATCAAAATAAAATAAGTCCCTAGCAGCATTATCAAACAAGCAATACATTTAGCTATTATTTTCTTTTCATGGAATATTTCTCCAGCTACTATAACAACAAACAAACTATGAATCCTTCTCAAAGGAACAATTATAGATAGTAAGGTAAATGGTATTTTTACAGCCATAAAATATGTCAGATCAGATAGCAAAGTTACAATTACAATCAGTATAATCCAATATCTTGCTTTTTTAACACCATCTATCACATCATAAATTCCTTTATACATTATTGATTGTACTACCAACATATTAATTCCTGTAAACAAAAATAAATAAAAAAGTAAGTTGAATGAAGTTGTTTGGGTTAAAATTGTCTTATCAAAAATAGATCCAATAGCACCTAAAAACATAGAAATTGCAATGTAGATAAAATACTTGTTTTTAAGCATTGAAAAATGGCTTTTAAAGTCATGTGTAGAATAAATCTCTAGCATATATGCTCCAAATATTATAAAAATCACCCCAACTAAATGCTGCATTCCTATGCTTTCATTAAGAAAAAAATACGCCAAGACGATTAAGAATAAGGGCAATAAATTCTTTAAAGGCTCAACATAAGATAATTCCATATGCCTATAAGCTTTAACAATTAATAGCCAGCTTACTGTAGCAAGTAAACTTTTAATATAGATTAAAAACAACACATCTCTAGTAATTTTCTCTAGAAAAGAAATAAAAGGTAATTGAAAAATGAACATTAAAATGCAGAACGTTGTGAGATATTCTGTTGCATGCTCCTTCATCAAAACCTTTTTCTGCACTATTCTCTGAGCAGTTAAAAACAAGGCAGATATCAAAACTAATAAAAACCAATTATCAAAAATCATTTAACCTCTACCTCCATAAAGTCCCTAGCACAAATAGTGTTTGGAAATATTTTCCTAGCTTCTTCCTCAATTTCCTTAACATCTTTGTATCTCTGACTAAAATGGGTTAATATCAATCTCTTTACTTTACTTCTTTTAGCAATACTTGCAGCATCTTTTGAAGTCAAGTGCAAATAATCTTTAGCCTTTTCTTTCAACTTCTCTGAATATGTTGATTCACAAACAAGTAGATCGGAATTTTTTGCGATTTTATAACAATTCTCATTTAAAGCTGTATCTAATATGAAAGTCACCCTTTTTCCTCCTTTTAAAAAGGTTGCATCTTTAGCCCTTATCTTCTTTTCTTTAAACTCAACATCTAGTCCTTTTTGCAATTTCCCTAAGATCGGGCCTTTAGGAATTCCAACTTTCTTAATATACCGTAAATTAATCTTTCTTGTTGGCTTCTCTGTTATAGAATAAGCTAAACATTTTACATTGTGTTTTAAACTTGCAGCTTCAGCAATAAAATCTTCCTCATCTAAAAAAATTCCATCTTTCTTTATCTCAGCAAAATTAATTTTTAATTTTCCATTCAAATCAAAGGCATTTAATAAATTTTGAAATTTTCTTTTAGTTCCACTAGGCCCGTAAATCATTAAAACTTTATCATAATGCCCTTTTGATAAATTCTCAATAAATCCAGGCAATCCAAATATGTGGTCGCCGTGCCAATGCGTTAGAAATATTCTTGTTATCTTAGGAGGAGATATCTTTGCTATCCTCAATTGCCTTTGTGTATTCTCCCCGCAATCTACTAAGATATTTTCATTCTTAAAACTAACAAAAGCTGTTGAATGCCCTCTTTCCTTAGTTGGCAGCATTGAAGATGTTCCAAGAAATACTACTTTCATAAACCCTCGTATAGAAAGCTTTTTAAATATTTTGCGTTTCATTTATTTATCTTAGTCAAAGATGTGAAATAAAGATAAGAATGTCAAAGAAGGATAGGAAACAGGAGAAAGTGCAAGAACCAGAGATTGCACCTCTAGCTGAAAAAGAAGAAAAAAAGCCTATAAAAAGATTCAGGGCTTTATTTGCTAGAGAGCGTGTTCTTGCCGAAGATAAAGAAGAAGCTAGAGCTCTCTATGACCAAAGTAGATTTGGCGAGCCAAAAGATGGCAAGATGAATTATTCTTTAGTAGAAGGTCTTTACTTACTAGAAAAAGGAAGAATTGATCTATTTGATGAAGAGAATAATCCAGTTAATTTTGAGGAATTTGTCAAAAATGCAAAGAAAGTTGAGCCTAATTTTTGGGTTAGATATTGCGTCTTTAAAGACATGAGATCTCGTGGTTATATTGTAAAGACAGCTCTCAAGTTTGGTGCAGATTTCAGGGTTTATGATAGAGGAGTAAAACCAGGAGAAGATCACGCTAGATGGATTCTTTACCCTGTTCATGAAGGAGAAACTTTAACATGGTTTGAATTTTCTGCAAAAAACAGAGTTGCCCATTCAACAAGAAAAAGACTTTTAGTTGCAGCTGTAGATGATGAAGGCGATGTAACTTACTGGGAAATATCCTGGAAGAGACCCTGATCCTAGGGAAGAAATATTTATTAACATATAAAATTTTATAACTTTCTCTAGGCAAAAATCATCTTTTTAATTTGCATCATTGATTTACTAAACATTCTTTCATCTCAATTCTTTCCTAAAATAACCTCAATCTTTTCAACAATCTCTTTTGCTCTCTTAACAAGATTGTTCAATATTTCCTTGTTTACATCTGTCTTTGTTCCATATTGAAATTCTTCTCTTAAAGATTTAGCATCCTGCAGTCTCATCTGTTCCGTAATCCTTATGAACGCAACATCTTTTATATTCAACTCTATTTTATTTGTTTCAATAAGGTGCTCAACTGCGCTTATTGTACATTCATGATTTTTAGATTCGTATCCAAACTTATACAAAATTGCTAGCAATCCATGATACATAGCATAATAAGCTTGAGAAACTGCCCAATCATTAAAGCCACCATTGATATTATAATCCATTGCCAAAAGATTATGTTTTGCTTTTTCAATATGCTCTTTTGATTTCAAATTGTTAGCAGGTATCCTCTTAAGTCTATCTTCATTAGATAAACACCAATCCAACCCTGACTTATTTTTTGGCATTTTTGATTACTTCTATAAATACAGACTCTCCTTTTAAGATTACACTCTCTTTAATTAAAGATAATATTGCTTCTTTTCTATTTTTTAATTCTTTAATTAAATCTTCTTTTTTAAGTATCAATGGAACTACTGGTTTAGTCCTTATTTTTGATAAAAAAAAAAAAAAATCATTTACTTCTTTAGATTTG
>CAZCNK010000039.1:0-9678 GCA_964500345.1 Candidatus Woesearchaeota archaeon
TCTATTATTATGCAATCTATCATGCTGCCCTTGCTCTTATGAGTAAAGAGGGATTTACATCTAAAAATCACTCTGCTACACTGGCTTTTCTAATTTATTACCACTATCATTCGCAGAAAGCAATTGATAAAGAAGATGTTGAACTGATTGCCAGCTCTTTGGATAGAGAAGACATTGAAACTCTTGGCGTTTCCAAAGAGTTACGAGAAAAAGCCTGTTATGATGTTCACGAATCTTTCGAGAAGAAATTAGCTGAACAAATTAGAGAGCGAGCTGTTGATTTTGCGAATAAGATAAAATATTTACTCAAATGAGAATTATTTATCATCACAATGAGAATATTCATCTATGACCTAAATTTTGATTTTCGCAAGAATTATTTATTTTTATGCTGAACAAAGTGAATTAAAATTAAAAATAAAATTATTATTATGAGCAGAAGTGTTGTGTCTTTTGAGATAACAGTTGGATATTCTTGGGTTGCTGGGGCTGAGCTTAGGACTTTGAATGGCGATGATGCAACAAAGATTTTATCTTTATGTTTTAGGATTACACCTAAGATGTATGTTCCTTGCTTAAGATGAGGAATTTTTATTGTTTTTTCAATTTCAACTGGTTTTGAGATCGATAAAGTCTCTGAATCTTGATATAGAATTTTATTTCTTGAATCTTTTATTATGTAATCAATATCAACTAGAGAAATCTCATTGTTTTCTATGTTGAGTTTAAAAAATAAATTTGATGCAGGGGGTATTATTGAGAATTCATACGGGATTTCTAAATTTGCCTTAAGAGTGGATTCTGAACTAATTTCGATTATAACAGGGATTTCTCTTTCAAAGAATTCCGAGCTTAAAATTAAGATTCCTGTAAAAATTCCTTCTTTTTCGGAATCAATATCAATATTAAAGAAGCCCTTTTCTCTTGGGCTAATCTCTATTTTATCTTTTTTGAAATTTAAAATTGACAGGGTGGATTTTATTTGGTAAAGCATTGTGATGTCAGTTTCACTTTGCACTGTAATTTGAAATATTTTTTCTTCTCCCTTTTTTAATTTGATATAAATTGAATCTGGCTCTACTGAGAAAGAAAGCCCGGGCGGTCCAATAATCTTTTTTTGAACTCTAGGGCCTGCACCACCACCCCTACCAACTCCTGGTCCTAGTTCTGCTATTGTTATATTAACCTCGCCAAAAGCTGTGCTTTGAAATGCTTGCTTTCCACTCGGCTGGATAATAAATTCAAATAGAAAAACCGTAAGAATAATTAAAGCAATAATTAATAATATTTTTGAATTTGAATTTGGATTTAGATTCGGATTTGAATTTAGATTTAGATTTGAATTTTTGTTTTGTTTGTTTTGTTTTTTCATTTTTTAATAAATTCTTTGATTTAAGATTTTCATTTCTCTAATTGATGTTCCTTGCGATTACTCTTACAAAACCATCATATCTGCCAAATTCAGCATCATCTGGAACCTTAGCTGTTATCTTTACCATTTTCTCCTCGTTTTCCTTAACAATGAAATCATTTTCCTCTGGATAAACAAAATCATTGCCAAAAACTTTTATCATAACTTTAATATCTTTACTAGATTTTATCAGAAGATGCCTTGAGAGTTTTCCGCCTGGTTTTGTTGCACCAAGATGGAGGGCATCTGAATCAACATTTACACCAACATAATCACTTACATTAAAATCAAATTTAATATCATGAACAGACCTGACATTGGCCTTGTAGTAAAATAAAGCTGTTAAAAAAATCGATACTAAGATTAGAGAGATAATTATTGAGAGAAAGGATAGTAAAGACAGCCTTATTTTTACTTGCGTTGAATTGTTTTTTTTATTTTTTATTTTATTTTTTACCATAAATCATCTCTATTTTCCTGATCCTTGTTTTGATTCTGGTTTCGGTTTTGGTTTTGATTTTGATTGCTTTGATTTTGAGATTGAATTTTATATCTGGCTTCTAAGATTCTATGACTCTTAATCCTGTGATAGATATACCAAATTAAATTGAAGATTATTACTAATATTAAAAGAGAAGCTATAGCTGTAGTTGCTTCTATGACTTTTTTCTCTTCAATATTAACAGGAACTAAAATAGCTGTAGTTTTATTTTCATAGTAAAGGGTTATTTCTGCATCATATATTCCATGGTCTAACTCGTTAGTATCCCAATAAGAAGAAATTGTCTTGGATTCCCAAGCTTCAATAGATGTTGTTAAAGTTTTTATTAAATCTCCAATTCTTACATCATCTTTTACAAATTTTATTTCTCCATATATTTCATCTACCCTATTGTTCCAGAGATTTTGCACCTCTATATCAAACTTATTAATTTTGTCTGCTTCGAACTTATTAGTGTAATTTGTTATATTAATATAAAGCTGGCCAATTCTAAAATCAGATTCAATTTTATTTGATAATATTCCGTCGTATTCTGCAATGGCTTCTAATTTGTAAGAACCAGGGCTGATTAAGGAAGCATTAAATTCCAGAATTGCTTCTCTTGTAGTTTTAGAAATTATGTTAAGCAAAGTTGTTTTTAAAGTTTCTAAATTATTTCCGAGCACATCATTGATAAAGATTGAAATTTTGGCTCTTGCTATGGTTTCTTTCCCAAGATTTGCCAATAAGACATTAAATTTTGCGATTTCTCCATGATTTATATTACCAGGCTTAAAGTCTATTTCAGCATATTTTCCAGGGTAAGGAACTTTTACAATAAATTGTGATTCAACACTGGACACGAGATTTATTTGACTTGAGCCTGTAGGGACACCTCTTGCCCTAATTCCTGTTTGCAAATTTCCAGGCTTGTCTGGAATTGAGGGAAGTTTAACCTTGAATTTGGCTACTTGTGAACCGCCCGGATCAATAAAATAATATTCTTTTTCTGGCAAAGAAAAATATTTTGAGTAAGGGCCAATAAATGAGAGTGAAGCATTGATTGGGTAAGAGGCTGTATTTATGATTATTATTTCAAATGTTCCTTCGAAATTTGGAGCAAAATCTATTTCAAATCTTGGAGGAGATAATCCAGTAGCATTTACATTAATGCTGAAAGCTAAGGTCAAAAGCACTATTAAAAAGATTATACACCTCTTCATATTAAAAAAAGAGATTTATTATGTATATAAACTTTTTTGATTAGAGTTAGGGTGCAATAAAAATTAAAACAATTAGCCACCTGGATGCTCCATAGCTAGTATTTCAAGAACTTGATCTCTTTTTAAGCCTGCTGAAACATCTGAGGGTATCCATAAGAAAATGCTGACATTAACTGCATCTGCTGAATCTGCATATGTTAAATTCCAACATACTAAGGACAATGCAACAGCCATATTTGTAAAAGAGGTTGTAATATTATTTGAGCCTGCACAACCATTATCTCCAGTAGCTGCCAGACCTTGCCATTGGTAATATGGGTTTGTTCCAGCTAATAAAGTAGATGCTGTGCTGCCATTTATAGTAAGATTTACGTCTTCATTTCCATCGTTTCTAATTTTTAAAGGACCAGGCTCTGCAAAAGTATTTGGATTAGCAGATGCTGATGTATTAACAGGAGTCCATCCAGCAGTTGAATTAGGTGATAAAGAGCCATTACCAAATTGAACAAATCCACTTTCAAATGTAATAGATATAGTTTTTGCAACTGTTACATTTACTTCTCCAAAAGCAGTGCCTTGCAATGCCTGTAATCCTGTAATAATAGGAATATTCATGCCTACTTTTGCTAGAATTAATAATATGCTGCCTAAACTGACAAATATTGCAATTCCAGTGAAGATTAAAATTGTTCTTTCACTTACTTCTTTCACTGATTCTCACCTTTTTTATTGTTCTCATTTGTTATTATTTTGACTTCTTTTTCTTGAGATTCATTTGATGGCAATATATAAATGCTAATCTCTGCTTTATCAGATGGCTGTAAATATATTATCGGCCTTTGCAAACTTGCTAAAGATTTATCAATAGCTCTTAGAATAGAATATGTTCCTAAAATAGTAACTAAGATTATTATTAAGAGAGCAATAAGTAACAAATTCCTGGACACCTCTACTTTTTTAGCCATTTTCCTTAGTTTTATGCCTTTTCTATAATTTATAAAACTTTTTGTTTTTCTGAGCAAAATTATTACTTAATTTTTTGCACAGTAGATATTAAAATATTTTTAGTTAAGACTATGAAAACAAGATTTAAATACTAATAAGTATGGTAGTTACAAAAAGGATAGTTAATATGCAAGAGAGATAATTAATATGGAAAGGTGCCCTACATTTCAAATTTTTGATTTAATTGGTAAAGAATGGACTATTGTATTACTACAGGAGATTTCTCTTAATGGAGAAAAAGGCTTTAATTTTATTCTTAAAAGAATGAGAAAGGTAAGCCCAAGAATTCTCTCAAAAAGACTTAAGGATTTAGAGAGAAATAATTTCATAGAGAGGATGTTAGTAAAAGAGGGAATGAAAAGGAGTATCTATAGACTAACTGGAAAAGGGGAAGAATTACTTGGAATTATAAATAATATTAAATCTTTGTGCGAAAAATATTCTGGTATTAAAGTTGAATGTGCTAGCAAAAAATGCGTTGAATGTGAATTATATTAATTTAATTAATTTAATTATTTTTTATTAGTTTATTAATTATTTTTGGTTTGTTGGTTTGTTAATTATGTTTGCGGTTCTTTTAATCTTCTTCTTATGAAGATAAACCAAGCTAAGTTTATTATAACAAGCACTATTATGGCTATAGTAAATATTGCGTTCTTAGTAATTTCAGCTTTTTTAATTGCCACAGCTTTAGCTGTTCCTCTAAAACTTGTCTTCACAGAGTCTAGAGTTAATTCTACAGTTAGATCTTTTTCAATTTGTTTTGAACCATAATGGATTATCAATCTTGCACTATAAATTCCAGATACTAAGCCTTCTGTATCCCAGTAGCTCAGCAAGACTGTTTCTTTTAATGGCTCTAAATTTATTGCAGGTGAGTTAAATTGAGAAATTACTTTTCCAGTCTGATCTGTAATAATCATCTCAGCATAAACATTATCAATAGTTTTTTCAGCTCTATTCTCTAAGATTATGTTGAATTTTGCAATGTCTCCAATCTGATATTCTTTTACAAAGATTTCTTTAATATCTATATAAGAGCCACCAACATCAAATGTTTTTTCAACAGTTAAAATCTTACCATCATAATTTACAATTGCAGCAGCATGATAAGACCCTGGATTTGTTGGAGTCCAGTAAGCAAGCAAATCTTTTCTGTGTTGAGGAGAGATTGATTCTTCTTGAGACTCAATTTTATCTATTAACTCATTTGTTGGACCTCTTATCTCAATTACTGCTCCAGCTTCTGAAATATCCTCTTTTCCAATATTCTTAACAGAAGTTACAAATGAAACCTCTTCATTAACATTTGCTTCGTAAACATCTAGATTTGCCTCAATGTATTTGCCTGGATATGGAACTAATATTCTTATTTGAGTTTGAAGTCCGATAGTGGCTACTATAAATGCTCCCTGTTTTTCAGCTTCTATTGGAATCTCTTGGGCGATTATGTTGATGTCATGAATTCCTGGTTCTTGAATTTCTTGAGGTAGTTTTAATATAAAGTCTATTTGTTTTGATTTTTCTTCAGGTGAAAGTTCAATAATCAATTGGCTCAATCTTATGTACTGAGATAAGTCTCCATTTACATGAAGAGTAACTTTCATAGTTTTTTCTTCATTATTTATAATGTTAAATGATCCTTTAGCTTCTATATTTGACTCAAAATTAATCAAGCTTCTTGCTGGGGTAATTCCAATTGCATTTACAAAAGTTGAAATCGCTGAAAAAAAGATTATGAATAGTAACAACTTTGAAATTATTTTTTCAGTATTCCAACTTGAGTTTTTATTTTTCATTTTAGCTTACATAAAATCCAAATAAATCTATACGAGCTGTTTTATTACCAGCTGGCTCATTACCTGGGACTACAATTTGAATATCAATCTCCGCGGTGTCATTTGTGTTAGTGTGGTTGAATTGTTTTATTGCTGTTGAATTTGAGGCATTAACGAGCTGGAGATTTGTGAATGTAGTAACAGAACCTGTCCAATTAAATGAAGTTCCTCCTTCTGCTGTTGTGTTATCTATTTTGAACTGGAAATTAGAGGAAGAGCCAGGAGCTGTTATCCATAGAGATTTATTAGATGATAGATTAACATCTGTTCTTGAATTACCATCATTTCTTAATAAAAGAGGAGCTGGGCTGTCATCTGTTGTATTGTCTACATCATTAATGTTTTTAGTACCAAAATTAACATTAGGAGTAGTTAGGGTAAGGGCTATATTAACATTTATTGTCAGATTTCTTGGATTTGCAAAACTGCTATTTAATCTGCCATCAGTAGCTCTAACAGTCCAATTATAAGTCCATCCGTCGTCTCCAAAAAATAAAAGCTCACTTCCTAGCGTAAAGTTTGTTGTTGTTACATTCTCAATTTGTCTAGCATCGCCTGGAGATGTGCAAACTCCCCCTGATTTTGCATAACAAGTGATATTTACTGTGTAGTTAAAAGGATCTCCATCTGGATCTGATGAAGAAAATTGGAAATTTGGAGTTCTATTTGTTGTTGTATTCCCTGTTGCTGGATCTATTAAAGTAGGAGTAAGAGGAGCAGTGTTTGAAATATTGAGATCACTTGAATTAACTTGCAAGCCTCGAGCAATTGCATCAGAGGCAAAAACTCCACAAATCCAAACTTCATCATGATTTTGAATTCCGGTTGTTGCAACCCTGCTTGAGACAGCATCATTTGTAACTGTTAATGCAAATGATTCTCTAGCAACTGAATTATTGTAAAAAGTAACATTAGCTGTTATTGTCTCTCCTGAATCTGGATCTGCAGCTATGAATGTACAGTTCAATTGATCTGTAGTATTTGCCGGGCTTGGAGTGACGTTTACACTTCTTAGTACAGGAACTCCATCAACTCTTAGATTTCTGGTTGAAGATTCTGTTGTTGATAGGTTAGAATCTGTAACATTCACATACCAATAATATTCTCCTGCCTGCAATCTAAATATATTGGAAATCTCAGTTGCATTTAAAGATCTATTAATTACACCAACTTCATCTATTGTTCCATTAAATGGTTGAGAGCCAGCTGATGGGTTTGTATCTCCTATTTTAAAGTCTACTGCGTTATCTGCTATTGCTGTGTAAGTGCCAGAAGCATTTATTGCTCCGTTCCTGTAAACATCTATAGATAAGTTATCATACACAACTACTGCTAGATGTAGATATTCATCTTGCAAAAAGAAGCCATCAACATTTATACTTGTAACAGTGTCTGCAAAAACCCCTAAATTGTCACCTGTTTTTCTTATGCTAAATCCAGGAGTTCCAATAACAGAAGACCTTTTATCTATTATGCCTTGAGCAGATCCGGTTAAAGACGCGCCTCTAACCCAAGCAAGATATGTCTTATTTTCTGCTCCTATTAATAAGTCTATATCTCCAAAATTAATCTCATCATCTCCAAGATTATCACCTTGGAAAGCTCCACCGAATTTTCCAGCACTTCTATTCACTAAACCTTCTTTAACAGTTCCATTTCTATTATTTCCGGAAAAGTCAAAAACAAGAGTGTCGTTTTCTGCATAAGCTGTTCTGTTGTCAAGATGAACAAGAAGTTGCATTGTAGCCTCATTATCCAAAACCTTTCCTGTCCAATTATATGTTATTTCAGAATTTGTTGAAACACCTTCTTTATAGAAAAGCAAATCATCTTGCTGAGGATCTGTTAAATTTGTTCCGTAAATCTCAACTGTCATTGTATCAGATGTTGGGTCTGTGACTGTCGCATTTAGAGTAATGTTAAAATTATCTATAAAGAAGACTGTCTTATTTGCTGGTGCATTTAAAGTAACTGCTGGAACATCATTTACAGTTATGTTAAAGACTCTTGTTTCTGACTTATTTGATGCAGGGGTTATATCAGTTGCGTTTACAAACCAATAATAAAGACCAGCTCTTGGTCTGAAGATATCAAGCATCTCATTTGTCGTTAGCGTGTTATTTATAATTACAAGCTCGTCTATTGTTCCATTAAAAAAGTTGCTGGATTGTGAGCCGAGGGAGAAAGGGGCAGCATTGTCTGTAACAGCAACTCCAGTCGAAGACTCAATTTGAACCCCATTTTTATATAGTGTTAATGCGCCACCACTACTTATGGTTAGTCCAACATGCATGTATGTATCTGTTACAAAAAAAGAGGAGGAATTAATTGTGGTTAAGGTATCTGCCAAAACTACAAGATTAGCATTTTCTTTTCTTACTGAAATACCTGTTGAAGCAGTAAATTTATCTAAAATTATCTCGGTTCCACTTGTGTCAAAAGTTTTAACCCACATAGCATAGGTAATATTAGTTCCAGTAAGTTCGTCTTGATCACCTAATGTTATATTATCATCAATACCATCCATTCTATAAGCGCCTGCAAGTTTACCATCTGTGTAGTTGAATGTAGCACCATTTACAGTGCCATTATTGCTTAGAGTAGAGAAATCTCTCACAAGAGTTGCATTCTCTCCTAATTGAGTTCTGTTGTCAAAGTGCATTAACAGCATTGTTGTAGTACTTGAATCTAGAACAGGAACTGTGAAGTTGTAAACTGTATCTGTATTATTTGTAACATTGACAGCTAGGTAAACAAGATCATCCTCATCAGGTGAAGATTTATTTGAGGCATAAATTTGAATTTCTCCAATTGTATCTTCATTATCATAAACCGTTGTGTTTAATAAAATTAAACCTGTCTTTGTAAAGTTGGTTACGTTTGCAGGTGCATTAAGTATAACAATAGGTGGTGGGAGATCATATGTTATAACTAGGGTTGGTCTTGTACTTGTATTTGTGTTTTCTGATGAAGCAAAATCTGGTTTAGTATTTTGAGAAGAATTTTGATCACCACCGGTCGCTAATCCTTGACCCCACCAGCCTTCTTTATTTTTTAAATTTGTTGCTATGTCACTGTTACCCCCAGCACTGGAAAGATTGAAATAATAAAAAAGCTTAAGCGTTGTGAGAGACACATTAACAAAATTTGTTCCATTATCTGTGTCATTAAAAAATTGCAAGCAATCTTGTGCGGAGGTAGGGCCACAATATGGCTCATTTGTCCCTGTTGCATTGTAGAAACTATCATTTGCTTCCATACTTAATATAACAATATCCTTATTGTTTCCTGATCCAACATTTCCAAAATAAAGAGTTAAGTTGAGATCAGTAACTCTCCCATTAGAAGGAACTGCTGTTATATTCCAGATTATTGCTCCATGATCAACATGATTTGTTGCAGGAGTTAAAACTCTTCTCCTTCCTAAAGTTATTGTTGTATCACCTTCACTTTGAGTATAGTTATCTGGGTCTTTTTGAGCATCCATTCTAAGTAAATAATCTGCAGTTAACCCGACTGTAGAGTCTAAAGTAACTGTTGGGTCTATTACTAAAGGGTATAATGAAATAAATGAATATGGAACAGATATTCCTAAAATCGTGTTTAAATCTATTTTCCTAAGGTAGTATTTTAATGGTGCTGTATCAAATTCAGTTGAAGCAAAAGGAATAGGTAGTGAGAAAATTAGATTTCCTTCAATGTCTCTAATTTCTATGTTAT
>CAZCNK010000040.1:0-9617 GCA_964500345.1 Candidatus Woesearchaeota archaeon
TTTGTTAAAATTTAGCCAAATAAGATAATCAATTCTCCTTTCTGGAATTCTTGAAGAGATTCGCTGTAAAGCTTAGCATAGCCGCGTAACAGCCTTTTTTCTTCAAGGAGCAATAACTCCCCTATTTTAACAGCTTCAGGATTATCAAGGTTAAGGTTATAATTTACCGCATTGCCTATACGTTGAGCAGCGACTATCCTTTTTCTTTCTAGGTCTTTTAGAATTTTAAAAGAACTCCCTACACTAATTTTGAGATATTTAGCTATCTGATTAGTGTTATAACCATATCTCTCAATATTTCTAAGTAAAAACCTTATCAGCTTAACGGTATTTTTTGGAATCATTTTCATTCAAAGTGAATATTTATTCAATAATAATGAATAACTGATATATAAACATTTCTATTTTTTAGTAGAATATAGGAGCTACTTAAAGTTTATTGATGAAGGCGATGTAACTTATTGGGAAATTAGTTGGAAGAGACCTTAATATTCTTAATCTTAAATCGCTTTACATCAAACAAATGCAATCCTTAAATCCTTGTTTTTTAGCCTCTTTCCAATCGCTAAAATAAATTTTGCTTTTTGGATTTGAGCTTCTTACCAAAATACAGTCCTCATTATGCAATTCTCTAGTTTCTTTAATCCCGACTAAGTTATCACTCTGCCCAACTCCTTTCTGCCCAATTACTTTATTAGCCAAAATAAAGAAAATCTTTCTTTGATCTTCCTCTAGTCTCTCTAATCTCTGAAAAATCTCACTCTGATTTTTCCATATACTTTCTAAACTATCATCATAACCTAATTGCTTTCTTTCTAATTTGTTTATATCATTCTTAACTCTTTGAAAAGATTCTCTTACATTTCCCACAAAATTACTAAATTCTTTTTTCATTTCTCTCCTATCACCTTTTACTCTTGTCTCTTGTTTTTGCTTAAATAACCAGCAATTTCTGTCAAAAGCTCATATCCTTTAATTCTTGTAACAGCAGGCAATAAAACCTGTTCCATAGCTGAAAATCTGTCTCCAATTTTAAGCACTTCAAAGGCTGCCCTAAAATTTCCTCTTAAAGCATAATTGCATGCAGTATCTTCAATTTCTTTAAATACATAATCCAAAGCATCCTGAGCTTTTGTATCATCTGGTTTTTTTGCTAAATCCATTAATACAGCTACGCAATAAGATAATTTTCTTATCTCCCGAATATCAAACCTCTCTTTTAATCTAAAAATAGAGCCATTAACTCTTTCTAAAGTTGTAGAAAGCACTCTTTCACTTAAAGAATCCTCTTTTTCAGCATTCCCAGCAACTCTATACAGTTGCGCAGCAGCAGACAATGAATCCCCAATATTGCCGTATCTCTCAAAAATTCCTGCAACTCTTAATAAACCATCAAAATCTCTCTCTTCATGTAACCTATTAACCATTTTTTCTATATCTGACTCTCTTATTATCCTTCCTCTAACTCTTACAAATGCAGTAACATCATCACCAGATTCCAAAGTAACTCCCCTAAATACATCCCCACAGCCTATTGTTGCAAAAAGTTGAGGATCATCCATAATAGATTTAGATGCCTCTTCAAGGAAATTTTCTAGCATTTCTAAATCCTCGCGCTTTATCATAAAATCATTCAGTAGTTCTTCATTTATAAATCTTTCGTTTTATTACCACTTTAAAGTGTTAAAGAACTCTCAGAATATAATTATTTTCTCCTAAACAATTTGTAACCAAACATAACAAAACTTAAATAGAATAAAAAGAATTTTATTTCATGGAAGGATTAAGAGAAAAAGTATTGACTTTTGTAAGGCAATACGGCCCTGTTTTGCCTGTTCAAATCTCTAAAGTTCTAAATAAAGATATTTTCTTTGCAGGAGCAGTCTTGTCAGAATTAGTCGCAAGTAAATTAATAAAAATAAGCATTGCAAAAATTGGTGGAAGTCCTGTTTACTATGCGCCAGGTCAAGAAGAAAAATTGTCAGTCCTTTTTAATCATCTACCATTAAAAGAAAAAGAAGCTTACAGCTTATTAAAAGAGAGTAAATTCTTAAGAGATAAAACCCTAGAGCCAGCTTACAGAGTAGCAATGAGATCTTTAAAAGATTTTGCAAAAGAATTTACAGCAGATGTTGGTCAAGGCTCTGAATTATTTTGGAGATGGTATCTAATCCCAGAAACTGAGTTCTCAACCATAATCAGGCCAGCAATTAAAATCCAGCCAAAAATACAACCTCAAGAGCAAAAATTGCAAGCTCAACTAAAATTTCAACCTCAAATCAGAGCTGAACCTCAAATTCAACCCAAAATCAAAAAAGACATTAAAGATGAATTTTACAATCTAGTCTCAGATTTCTTAAAATTCAGTAACATTCAAATAATCTCACAAGAATCAATAAGAAAAAATAAAGAAATTTGCATGATTGTAAAAATTCCTTCATCTATTGGAAATCTAGATTTTTATCTCGTTGCAAAGAATAAACGGTCAATATCAAATGCAGATCTAAGCTTGGTTTGTAATAAAGGTGCCCAAAAAAAATTACCAACTCTCTTCCTAAGCACAGGAGATCTGTCAAAAAAAGGCAATGAATACATAGAAAAAAATTTAAAGGGCATTTTAATATTCAGGAAAATATGAAGAGGTTTTATTTGTTCATTATGCTTTTGATGATTTTGCTCTCTATTCAAATTAATGCAGAGGAATCTCTATATGAATTCTTAAAAAAAGTTAATCAAAATTACTTCATTGTTTTAGGTTTAGATGCAAAAGGCGGTGATACATTAGCAGCTCTAGACGTTACATTTGGGATTAATAGAAACAGCTTTAATCATCCAAATCTCACAACAGTTTTAGAAAACGAAGTAAACCCAAATGCTCTTAAAATCTTAATTGGCCATCCTTGTGATAATTCTTTGATTGAATCAAGAGGATTTAGTTGTGAAGAATGGCCTTATGAAAAAGGTCAAGCAATAATTGTGATTGATGAAAATGATCTGATAGTTTCTGGCACAACTGTCGAAGATACAAGAAGGGCTGCAAAAGTAATTTATGACTATCCAGATTTTCAAGAGCTTAAAGAATATAGCAAAGTAGTTGTTTTAGGCTTTGATTTTAATCCAATAAACTTTACCATAGAACCTTTAAAAGAAGAAAGAGAGTTTATTTGTGGCGATAAAATATGCGAGCCTGGTGAAAAATTTACTTGCTTTACAGATTGTCTGGAAAAGACTTGCTTTGATGTTTGCTTAGAAGAAGATTATCTAAATGCCTCTTGCAAAGATATCCCCTCAAACCCAAATCTCCCATTTTGCGATTCAGACGAGAAAAATAAAGGCCTAGGTTACTGTACAACTGGAAAAGCCTGCTGCTGCAAAAATAAAAAGGAAATCATTCAAAACAAAACTTTAGATATTAATCTTAGCAGAGGTATTGCACAGCAAATTACTGAAGAAACTGTTTTAACGTTTGCAACTATTTTAAAAAAATATAAATTTGAAATATTTATAACACTGGCCATTATCATTTTTCTTTTATTTATTATATTCATTCTAATAAGAAAGAAAGTTTAATTCTCCTTAACCAAAGACCAGATCAAAAATAAAATTATGGCAATAACAACACTGGCCAAAACAATCTGCCAAGGTTCAGCATAAAAATATCTCCTTTCGTATTCTGTTTTAATTTCCTCACATTTATAATTAAAAGTCTCTTGTGCAACTTGATAAATAATTGGCATTGCTTTTTCAATAGACTTCCCAGGTATTTCAGGATTTTTTGTCTTAATCCATAAATCCCAAGTCCTGCCCTCTTTACCACCTTCTTCTATTGATGTATTAAGATCATAGTTTTTTATTGCATCCACACATTTGATAAAAGAAAAATTAATTGCAGCTTGCTTCTCATATTCTGAATGCAGTCTAAAATCCTCTTTCTTAATGTAGTGAGGAGCAGAAAAAGAGTCGCTTATATAATGAGATGCAACCCCAAATGCAAAACTAGCCTTATTATAATCTTTGTTTTCAAAAGAGGATTTAGCTTCCCTTAACCACTTAACAGTTCTTTCATAAGAATAAGGATAATGATGATAAAAATTATCTCTAAAAACAGAATCAGGAGCAATACTACCTTCTTCCATAGCTGTTAAATTCATCTTCTCTCTTAAATCACTTGGAAAACTATAAAATGCAGAATCAGCTAAAGCCCTATGACCATTCCAGTCCCATGCTGATATTAAAATAAGAATAAGTAATAAAGTTATTTTTCTCATGCCATTTTTATTTAGTTTAGTATATTTATAACCTTTTTTAATCATCTTAATTTTCAGAAACTTTTTTAAAGCTCTCTCATCAATTTTGCTATGTGCCTGGGTAGCTCAGCTGGTTAGAGCTCGTGGCTGTTAAATTTTAAAAATTAGAGAAACCACGCGGTCGAAGGTTCAAATCCTTCCCCAGGCGTTGGGCCCGTAGCTTAGCCTGGTTAGAGCACCACTCTGATAAGGTGGGGGTCGGCAGTTCAAATCTGCTCGGGCCCATTTAACCCAAATATTTTTAAATGAGTCCTAGTAAAGTGTTTAAGATGTTAAGAAATCTAAGAAGAATAAAAAGAAAAATAAGATACAACAAGACTCCTTTAGTTATAATCTCAGCATTAATCTTAGTCTTAATAGCATCGGTAATAATAGTTAATCCTTTTACAAAAGAAGAGAAAACTCCAATCAATGAAAGACTACAAATAAAATATGAATTAACAAAAACAGATATATTCTCTTTAGATTCATTTGATCCAGAAGAGATTTCTGTTCTAGGAATTAGATTAAGAGATGATGTAGAAACAGTTTTGAAAGTTCTAGGCTCTCCTGATAATACAATTTCTTACCCCCCAAACATAGTAAATTATGAATATTCAAAAAATATAGGCTTAGATGAAACAGGATTAATCCTGCATTTAGTAAATAGCATTGTGAGAAGAATTACTATTAAAGAACCATTTAATCAACTTCTAGTTGGAAAAACCTCAACAACATTGCCAAAAGAAGAAGTTTATGCTTTGCTCGGAACTCCTGATGAGGTTGATTTTGTTCCAATGGCAGAGAATTCAGCAAGAGCATTTAAAGCCTTGAAGTATAAAGACAAAGGTTTAGAGGTTTATTTAAAAAAAGACAAGCAATTTGGTTTTGCTCTTGTGAAATAATTTTCTAGAACTTCTTTTTGATTTTTACTGAATTACAGCTCCATTTTCAATATCTTTTTCTGGGCTTAATAAAACAACATTATCTTTATCAACAGCTGCTAAAATCATGCCCTCACTTTTTATACCTCTAAGGGTTGCTGGTTTTAGATTAGTAAACACAGCAACTTTCTTTCCAATTAAGTCTTTATTGCTATAATATTTTTTGATTCCAGCTACAAGGGTTCTTGTTTCATTGCCAATATCTACCTTAAGTATAACTAATTTGTCAGCATCCGGATGATCTTTTACTTCCTTTATTTGACCAATTCTTATATCTAGTTTCTTCCAATCTTCGAAACTTATCTCTGCCATAATAAAAAAAGATTTACCATCATTTATAAATCTTATTAATCTTAATCAATAAAGGATAGATTAAAAATAATAAACCTATAATAATCAAGGCCAAATAAATATTATCAAACAAAGAAAATGTCGCAATAAATATCATTAAGCCAAAAGTTCTCCCAAAATTCAAGATAAACTCTCTTGATATCATCGATTCTTCTACTTTAGGATACTTGTCAACAACTAAAGCTGTCATAAAAGGCCAGCTTAAAGTTAAAAGAAGTCCAACCAATCCTGTAAATATTGCCCAAGAATAAATACTCCAACTAAATCCCAATCCAATGACGCTTAAAGAAAGTAAACTAGTTAATATGTACAAAAACCATTTTCTATTTTTTATCGCATCAGAAATTTTTCCAAAAATCAAATTTCCAATGAACCCAATTATTGCCAAATAAGAGGAAAATAATCCAAGTTTAATTGGTGTTTTGATGTAAAGTAGCGTAACCAAAGGAATAATGCTAAATGGCACGCTTTCAACCAATCCCTCAAAAAATAATATCAATCTTAATCCTTTTAATTTTTTTAACAAATCAACTATAGAAAACTCAATTTTATAACTCTCTACTTTAGTTAAAATGTAAAATAAAAATAACTCTAAAATCACAGCAATGATAAAAATAAATTCAAATCCATGCTTCTCCACTATAAATCCCTTAAATCCAGGTATCAGAATTCCAATTATTGGCCCGATTGCAAACATCAATCCAGAGCTCAGACCAATATCACTTTTTTTAGTTAGTCTAAAGTGACTTATATTGTAACAAACTGAGAAGAATATCAAATTCAAACCAAGTAATACTCGACTAATATAAAATTGATATTGTGAAGTTAGATTGTATAAAATTAAAAATTGCATTATTGAAAAAATAATTGCAATCATTAACCCGGCTTTTGTTAGTAATCTTTTAAATATAAGCAACCCAATTAAAACAGAAGCAAAAACAATAAAATCTCCTATCAAAATCTGGATATAGCTTAAACCTTTCTCAATAAAATATAAATAACTCAAAGAAAAAGCCAGTATATGTATAAAGACATAAGTAACATAAAAAGTATAAAGATATGAAAATTTTTTATTAAACATCCGCATTCATGTCACCTAAGTATTTATTATAAAATCTATTATAAAATCTTTTTAAATAAAACCTCTCCTTTCTTAACTTTATATTCTTTTACTAGGCCAAATCTGCAATTCTTTAATTTCCCTGACTTAATGCCAAGTTGAGAGTTTATTTTTTCAGAAGTTTCAGGCATAAAAGAACTTATTAATATAGATATGATTCTTAAAGCCTCAACTAAAGTATAAAGATGTCCCTCTAATTCTTTTCCCTTTAATTCCCAAGGCTTCTCATCATTAATATGCTTATTTACTTCATTAATAAATCTCCAAATCTCAGCGAGAGCATTGTGCAATTCTAATTTATCCATATAATAATTAATCTTCTTTAGATCTAATTTACTAGTTAATTTATTATCTAATTTGTTCTTCTTCAACGTTTTAAAATTCTTCTCAATTAAAGTCAAAACTCTGCTGACTAAGTTGCCAAGATCATTATTTAATTCCCCATTAATCCTACTCTTTAAAGCTTTCTCAGAAAAATCACCATCTTGGCCTAATGGAATCTCTCTCGCTAAAAAATATCTTACAGCATCCCTTCCATATTTCTCCACTAAATAATTTGGCGATATAACATTACCTAAAGATTTTGAAATTTTCTGATTATTAAATGTTAAAAATCCATGTATAAAAACTGTCTTTGGAAGTTTTATTTCAGCTGATTTAAGCATAGCTGGCCATATCACAGTATGAAACCAACCATTATCAGTTCCTAATAATTGTAAATCTGGGCTCCAATATTTATTAAAATTACTTTTAGGATGACTTATTCCTGATGCATAGGACATCAAGGCTTCAAACCAGACGTACAAAATATGGTTCTTGTCATAAGGAAAAGGAATTCCCCATTTGAATGTTGTCCTTGTTATGCTTAAATCTTTTAATCCCTCCTTTACTCTATTTATTATTTCATTTCTTCTTTCACTAGGTAAAATAAAATCTTTATTCTTTTTATAATAGCTCAATAAAAATTTTTGATACTTTGATAATCTAAAGAAATAAGTTTCTTCTTTAATTAACTCTAATTCTTTTTTATGAAATGGGCATTTACCATTTTCTAAGTCTTTTTCTGTATAATAAGCCTCACAACCAGCACAGTACAATCCTTCATAATACCCTTTGTAGATATCTCCACTATCATATATATTCTTAGTTATCTCTAATACCGTCTTTTCATGCTCATTATCTGTAGTTCTAATAAACTTATCATACTTAATTCCTAAATTATCCCATGCCTCTTTAAACTTAGCACTCATTCTATCAGTAAACTCTTTTGTATCAAGATTTAATTCTTTAGCAGCCCTATCAACCTTTAATCCATGTTCATCAGTTCCAGTTAAGAAAAAAACATCTTCATTTTTAAGACGATGCCATCTAGTTAAAATATCCGCTATAACCTTTTGATAGGCATGTCCGCAATGCGGTTCTGAATTGACATAATCGATAGCCGTAGTTACGTAGAATTTTTCCACTCTCCACAAAAAACCTCAATAATTACCTATTTAAATCTTTGCTTGTTAAAAATCAAAACAATTATAAGTTTTTTTATCTTAGCATTCCTATATGTCATCATTAAAAGATATGCGGGAAACTCTATTGAGAGATACCTTAGATTCAGATGATAGAAGGTTTGTAAAGCAAGAGCTATTTCCGGATTCAAAGCTCAAAAATACAGAGTTTATAGCAAGACAAAAGTTAATATTTGAAATTCTAGAATCAAGATTCCCTCATGGTCAAAGAACTTTAGATAACCTTCTAAGAATTGCAGATAGCCTAGAAGTTATAAACAGATTTGATACTGCATATTACGAGGGAAGTGGAACTAAAGATTGTGGTGCATGCGGCCAAAGGGTAAAGCGCGAACTAACAACGTTTGCAACTCCAGAAAGAGATATAATCCTAAGCTTGTCTCATACATGTGCCCAATTTCACAATGATTATTTAGGTAGAATCTCAAGAACAGAGGAAAGAGTTGAAAAGAGAAGAAAAAGAAAAGAAGAAAAATTAAAAGAAGATTTAGAAAAGAAAATAAAAGAATTAGAAGGAACCCCAGAAAAAGTTGCTTCATTAATAATCCAGGAAATTAAAAATAGCCTTGAAAGAGAGTATAGGGCAGCTTACAGTTTAAGGACAGCAAAACATGTTGAGGAATTAAGAAGAAGAAAAGAAGCTATTGATAAATTATTGCAAGATCCAAACTTCGCAAGATTTAATGCAATCAGGATATGGCAATCAGAATTGCAGCCAGATTTAAATTTCTTAAACAGATATCTCAAACTACCCCATTTAACAGAAGATGAAAAGATATTAGCCAGTAAACTTTTGTATTCTCTTGAAGATATAAATCCTAGTGAAGTAAATAGGATATTTGCCACAATCTTAGCAAATAAATTAACTCCAAGATCCATGACAGTAAATGAAATTGAGCTTGATTTAGAATTTTGGAATAAAAATAATCAATTAAGTCCAGAAGAGCAATCAAGACTAGAAATGGTAAGAGAATTTTTGCAATATGATCAAATTAGGTTAATTGAAGCTTTGATGATCTTAAATGTCTTGCCCGATCATTTTGATAGAAGAGAAGAGTCAAACAAAAAAATAATTCAGAGATATTCTGGAAACATTTTAGATGTAGCAGAAAAATTAAAACATTATTTATTTGATAATGGAAAAATAAGAAAATTCACAGAAGTCAGAGAAACTGAATATGGCCAATTAATTGATCAGTCAAGATATTTAGCTTTAAAAAGATTTTTAGAATTAGGGAAAAAAGATCCAAGAGATACACTAAGAAGTATTCCGGTGCCACATTTCTTAAGTATCGCATCAAAAATTGCAGAATTAAAAAGTTTAGTTGATATTTATGAAAGCAGAAGACTTAGTAGGTGAGGAATTTTCAAGAACTGAAGACTTGAGAAGAGT
>CAZCNK010000041.1:0-9409 GCA_964500345.1 Candidatus Woesearchaeota archaeon
GACCATCCTTAATGTAAACTAAGGAATATGAAATCCCTTCTGGATTTTTATTAGACTTAGGTACTCTAAATATCCTAATCTCTATAATCCCACCATCTTCTTCTATATGTTTATGGGCAAAGATCTCTTCCACTATATATGGTATAGCATATCTTATATATAAACTTTTCTGTCTTATACTTATTTAGCAGGTAAGATTTCATCTTTTTATACATCACTTCACTTAACAAATTAGCAAATTTAATAAATAAGAAAATTCACCTTCTCTTACATAAATTTAAGCGTATTAAGGCATAAAAAGAGGTATATTATGGTTAATGAAATTTCAAATCCGCAGTCACAAGAAACCAGTTTTAGAATAGAAACTAATATTCCAATACCATCATTGCCAAATGTTGAGGATAAAACTAAATTCAATTTTAGATACCCTCTTATTTACCCTTATGCCTTTGCCCATATATTTTGGGACAATGATAATAATGAATTAGTTTATTTTGTTGAGGAGCCTGAGCTAGATGACAATGAAAAAAGAATTCTAGATGCTATTGAAAAAGGAATTGAAGAAATAATAAATATAAGCTTCTTGAATGTTAAGTCTAGCGAGGCAGTCACCAAATATCTTGAAAAAAATATTCGCGTTCTGCTTTCAGAAATTGGAATCTCAGTTGATAATAAGACATTTACTAAATTAATGTATTACGTCTATAGAGATTTTGTTGGATTTAACGAGATAGAACCTTTAATGAAAGATCTTTTTATTGAAGATATTGAATGCAATGGAATAAATACTCCTGTTTATATTGTCCACAGAAAATATAGAAATCTCAGAACAAATTTAATTTATAATGATATGGATAAACTATCTAGTTTTGTTGAGAAACTTGCTCAAAAATGTGGAAAATATATCTCTTACGCAAATCCAATCTTAGATGGAAGATTGCCTGATAAAAGCAGAGCAAACGCAACATTTTCTCCAGAGATCTCTACACGAGGCCCAACATATACAATCAGAAAGTTTACTTCTGAACCATTCTCTCCTATTAAATTAATGCAAATGAGAACTCTCAGTCCAGAGATTTTAGCTTATTTATGGCTATTAATTGAGCATGAATCAAATTTTGTTGTTATTGGTGGAACTGGATCCGGAAAATGTGTAACTGGAGATACGAAAATATACATGTCTAATGGAAGAATTGTCAAAATAAAAGATTTAGTGGAGAAAAAATTTTCTGAAAATAAAAAAACTGTTATAACAACAAATGATGGCTGGGAATATTTGAATAGTAATGTGAAAATATTAACTTTAGATAAAGAGAATCTTAAAATTAGAGAGGGCATAGCTGGCAAATTATGGAGGCATAAAGCGCCAGAAAAACTAGTGAGAGTGATAACAAGATCTGGCAGGAGTATTGTAACGACTCAGGAACATCCATTCTTTACAACAACTAATTTAAAACTTAAAAATGTTAGAGCTGATGAATTAAAGAAAGGAGATAGAATTGGTGTGCCTCGCCACCTCAATATAGCAAGCAATAACATTAATAAGATAAAATTAATAGAATATATTTCTAATGAAAAAGATATCTATATAGTTGATAAGAATAGTGAAATAAAAAATATCTTAAAAATATTAACTAAGAGCTACAGTCTTTCAAATAGAAGAGATTTAGCTAAAAAATTAGGTTTAAATTATGGTGCCTTAAGATTCTGGGCATATAAAAATGCAATACCAATTAATACATATACTTGTCTAAAGAAATTGGCAAACTCAAAGATAAGTGAGGATATAAAATTGAAATCAAAAACAGCTAAGGATTATATTGTTTTACCAGACATTACTCCAGATTTATTTAAGTTTGTTGCGATGGTAATAGGAGATGGTCACTTAGCTAAAACAAATGTAGGATTTTTTAATAACAATAAGATACTGCTAAATGAATTTTTAGTTTTAGGGAAAAAAATATTTAATATAGAAGGTAAAATCAAATATCCAAAGAACAGGGTATCAAAAGCAGTCATATATTCTTCTGTAATAAGTAAGATACTTAATAAAGTATTTAATATTCCATGCGGGAATAAAGCTAGGTCTGTAATTGTACCTAATATTTTATACGAACAAAATGAAAAATCAATTGTCTCTTTTCTGCAAGGAATAGTGGATTGTGAGTCTTATGTAGGAAAAACAGATATAGAGATTAGCACTGTAAGTGAAAATTTAGCAAACGAAATGTGTGCTTTGTTTTTAAGAGTAGGAGTTTTACCAAGACTAGTTAATAGAAGAGATCATTATAGAATTTATATAAGCGGCTTTAACAATATAAAACTTTTTTTTAAAAAAGTAGGCTATACTCACCCTAAAAAAATTGAAAGCGTTAAAAAACTGCTAAGAAGAAAACTATCTAGAATAATATCAAACGTTGACTTAGTACCGAATGCATCAGAATTTTTAAAGTCATTCAGATCACATATAGGACTCACTCAGAAGGATTTAGCTAAATGCATAGATGTTTCAAGAAGATTGATAGGTATGTGGGAGTCTGGTTTCAGAGAACCTTCTATTATAACATTTAGTAAGCTCGGAAATATGGTAAAGACGATAGGTGATTTTGATCTTGATCCTTACTTTAATAAGGTAGAACTATTTTCTGAATCAGATATTTTCTGGGATGAGATAGATAAAGTAGAAATTCTAGGAAATCATAATGAAGAATATGTTTATGACTTAACCGTTGATGATACAAGTAATTTTATTGCAGGAAATATTCCAATGATCGTCCATAACACTTCTTTCCTTAATAGTATTGCTTTTTTTATTCCTCCTGCTGCAAGAGTTGTTTCTATTGAAGACACTCACGAATTAAATATTCTTCATGAGAATTGGCTGCCAAGTGTAGCAAGAGAGGCAATTGGAATTGGAGAAGAAGGAAAATTTGGTGAGGTTGACTTGTTTACTTTACTAAAAGAAAGTTTTAGACAAAGACCCGATTATGTTATTGTAGGAGAAATAAGAGGTAGTGAGGCTTTTGTTTTATTTCAAGCAGCTGCCAGTGGGCATCCAATAGCTTGCACAATGCATGCAGAAGATGTTGAAACAATGCTGCAAAGATTGCAAAGCCCGCCAATTAATCTACCTCCAACTTTGCTTGAGACTATTGATGTAGTTTGCATAATGACTCAGACAAGAGTTAAGGGTGAAGAAGTTAGAAGACTAAAAAGTATTGTGGAAATTATTGAGATTGGCTCAAGAGGAAATATATCCACAAATGCTCCATTTGTTTGGGATCCTAGAACAGATACGTTCTTTTTTAAAACAGAAAGCAAATTATTTGACAAATTAGTTGTTAATTACGGATTGTCAAGAGAATACTTGCAAAGTGAATTTTCAAAGAGGACAAAATTATTAATGGAAATGTTTAGGAGAGGTATTACAGGATTTAAAGAAGTTCAAGACGTTATAAATGCTTATTACAAAACACCAGAAGACGTTTTAAGGAGATTCAATATTCATTCATAAAAATTTAATATAAATTCATAAAATAAAATAATAAAATCAGAAACTCTTGTTATTTTGAGGTTAAAAATGAGCTTAGATGGCATCCAGCATAATGCAAAAACAATTATTGATCTTTACAAAGCATATCTAGACTTAACTAAGCAAAATAATCCAGAATTAAATGAAAAAATATTGCAAACAAAAAAATATATCTTAAAATTATCTGAAAATATTCAAAAATACATTGAAGAAGAGAGGCAAAATGTCAGTTGAATCTGATGCTCAAGAAATTATTAAAATCATTGAGAACATAAAAGCACAGAAATTCTACAAAGAGGAATTCTTTAGAAAATTGTCTTCTGCTTCTGCTGAAAATGAATTTCAGGTAAACCAAATACTTAAGGGAAGAAACAAGCAGGATATTTTAGAACAATATAACAAATATGCCTCAGATCTTCTTGATGATGCAGAAAAAGCAAATCAAAGAATCATGGCAGAATTTGAAAATGTCCCCTTGCCGAAAAAAGAAGAATTACCAAGATTTGTTCTAAGCAAGATGACTAAAAAAAGATATCTAAAAGAAGTAGGAATAGATGAACAAATCTTAAAAAGATTATACAAAAAGAAACAGGAGAAAAAAACAGAAGTAGAATACACAGTCTATGAGCCAAACTTATATGGAAAAATCTCTAACGTATTCTTTAAAGAAATCTCAAGAACAATAATTTCAAGTTATCCAAACTTTTTCAAAAATTTAAACAGCTCCCTTAGAATGTCTGATATTAAAGTTCTCTCGCAAACTTATATAAGTTCAATGCTTTTCTCTAGCTTAATATCTTTAATTCTTGTTACAACTATCTCTTTAATAATTAATTTTTTTTTAAAAACAAGATTTGAAATTGGTTTATTTATAAGCCTAATTCTAGGATTAGCTGGCTCAATCCTCGCTTTTTTTATCTTATACATTTACCCTTCAATTGTAGTCGGTGCAAGAAGAAGACAAATTAAAAATGACTTGCCATTTGCAGTTATTCATATGTCAGCTATAGCAGGATCAGGCGCCCAGCCACTTTCAATGTTTAAATTGCTCTTGTCATCAAAAGAATACAAAGGACTAGACAGTGAAATAAGAAAGATTGTAAATTATGTAAATTTATTTGGCTATGATCTAAGCACAGCATTAAAAACAGTTGCCTCAACAACCCCATCAACAAGATTAAAAGATATATTAATAGGAATTGCTTCAACAATAGAATCAGGCGGCTCTTTAAGGTCTTATCTTTCAGCGATTGCAGATGAAACAATGAACACCTACAGATTAGAAAGAAAAAAATTTCTTGAAACTCTCTCAACGTACTCAGAAATCTACACAGGAATTTTAATCGCAGCCCCGCTTTTATTTCTTGTAACTCTCGCAATAATAAATGTTTTAGGAGGAACAGTAGCAGGCTTTGATGTAAAGACCTTAGCTATTTTTGGAACTTATGCCATAATCCCTTTCTTAAACATTGCATTTTTACTTTTCATAAATATTATCCAGCCAGAAGCATAAAAAAATAAAATAAGAAAATAAAAAATAAGATAAGAAGATAAAAATTAAAAAATAAATTAAAAAATTAAAAAACAAAAATGAAATTCAAAAAAATTTATTTGATTGGAATAATAATTGCAGTTTTAGTAATAGCCTTAGATGTCTTGCTCCTTTACAAGTCAGGGTATTTTTGGCCGTTAGTAATAATCAGCTTGGTAATTGCAAGCATTCAATTTTGGATAGACTTTTTTTCAGAAATAAAAAGACAAAGAGAAATTGAAGAAAAATTTCTAGAATTCATTAGAAATCTAGTTGAATCTGTTAAATCAGGTGTCTCAATACCACGTTCAATAATAAATGTTTCTAAAAAAGATTATGGTGCTTTAAATCCTTATGTCAAGAAACTTGCAAATCAAATTGAATGGGGAATTCCAACTAGAAAAGCCCTCCTCACTTTTAGTTTTGACACAGACAACAAGATAATCAAGAGATCTATATCCATAATAGTAGAAGCAGAGCAAAGCGGAGGAGATATTAGAGATATATTGTCTTCTGTTGTCAACTCAGTAATTAATGTAAAGAAATTAAGAGAGGAAAGAAAAGCAACTGCATACACGCAAATAATACAAGGTTATATAATATTTTTTGTTTTCATTGGAATAATGCTGATCTTGCAGTTCTGGTTATTTCCAAAACTAACCGGAATCTCTGGTGTTATTCAATCTGGAGTCTCAGGAATTTCTGGAATTTCCTCATCTCAATCTTACAATCTCGACACGGTATTTTTGTCTTTAATCATAATTCAGGGATTCTTTGCAGGCATCATGATAGGAAAATTCTCAGAAGGCACAATAAAAAACGGTTTACTACATTCCTTGATTTTAATTACCTCTTCTACTTTGATAATAACTACCGTAAAAGGTGTGCTTTAAAATGGACTTTAAAACATTAAAAACTAAAATCTTTAAAAAACATAAAATAGCAAATAAAAAAGGCCTTCATGTAATAGACTGGACTATAAGCATGGGAATTTTTCTAGTTGCAATAGTCTCAATATTTATATTTTTAAAACCAGGTTCTCAACCTAAATATGAAGGCTCAACCCTAATTTCAATAGTTGAAAATAATTTTCTCAAAGAAACCTCGTGGCAAATTAAAAAAACACCAATCTTTATTAAAAGACTGGAAAATGATCCAAGCTCAGGCATTAGTGGAATAGCAATAGTAGAAATAAACCCTAATCACGATCCAAATACAAATTGGAAAATTCAAACTATCACACCTCAGCCACCTAACTTTAGATTTAATATTTTAAGCACAAAAATTGAAATTGAATGTAATCCTGGAGTATGCCAAGCTTTCCCAAATCCCCTTGTTCTTATCTACAAACCAGATTCTAATAATAGAAATAAATACCCTGAAATTAGCTTAGATTGCTCTCCAACAAATCAACAATATTGTAATGCCTTTCTTGGCTCTACTGAAACCCTAAATGGAATCTCACAAATCAAACTTAATGATTTAATAGCTAAAGATTATTCTCAAGTTAAAACACAATGGTCCTTTCCATCAGAAAGGGAATTTAGAATCTTCATAAATAATATAGAGTTATTTAATAATACCTCTCAATCCCTAGGAAATGTTTTTGCAAAAGAAATAAAAATCTACACTTTAGACTCATTAGGCAATCTCATGCCAATAACAATTAACATTCAGGTTTGGTAATTGTGCTAAACTAAAAAGTAGAATGAAAGAATAAGAGAGAGCAAAAATTAAGTTTATCTAAAAAGTGCTAGTTACAAAAAAGCTGTAGCAGGTAATAAAAATACTATTATTTGACTTCAAGAGATTAGCAGATAGCTATTTGAAGAGGGAATAATTTATAAACTAATAAAGTATCAAAAATGGGACATAAAAACCAAAAATGGGACAAAATAGCCAAAAAATGGAAAAAGTGATAGAAGTGATATTTGAAAATCCAGAGAAGAATTTTAAAATTAGAGAGATCTCTAAACTTACAAAAATACCAAAATCCACAGTTCAAAGGTATGTTAAGAATTTAAGAAAATCTAGCATCATAAGCAAAGATAACAAGCTAATAATTAATGGCTACACAAAATTTCTTAAGTCTTCTTACATAATAAAAAAATTATACAATTCAGGATTGATAATTTATCTCGAATCTAAACTAATACCATCAGCTATAATAATTTTTGGAAGTGCGAGAAAAGGGGATTACGCTAAAAATAGTGACATAGACTTATTTATAGAAACAACTAAGAAATCTAGTCTAGACATATCAAGATTTGAAAAAAAATTAAAGCATAAATTGCAGCTATTCATAGAACCAGATATAAATAAACTACCTAAAGAATTATTTAATAATGTACTAAATGGAATAAAACTTACTGGTTACATCAAGATAAAATGATTAAAGAAAAAACATTGAAGTTTATTGAATGGGATGAATGTAAAAGAAATTTTATAAGACAAGTTGAAATAGATAGTGAAAAAATAAAATCTATAATTAAGCTTGCAATGAAGAGATTCATTTTTATAAAATCTATAAATATTAATAAAGATAATGTTTCTTTCATAGTAGAGGATTATTATGAAATATTTAAAGAATTGTTAGTCGCGCTTCTCCTAAAAAATAGCTTAAAATCGCAAAACCATCAGTGCTTAATAACATATTTTTACAGAAATTATCCAAGCTATGAATTTGAAGCAAATTTAATCCTTCAAATGAGTTATTTAAGGAATAGATTAAATTACTATGGAGAACCAATAGATATTGAATTTTATAATAAGCATGAAAAGGATTTTGCATCTATTATTGGTTTACTTAAAAAATTAATTGAAGAAGCAGAAAATGAAAAATAAAGGATTCATTAGAACTTTGGAAGCAATTATAGCAATAGTTCTAGTTCTGGGTTTTATTTATCTAATATCTCAAAATGAAGAAAAGCCAATTCAAACACCTCAACCAGTAAAACAATCCTTATCTTTAATATTGCAAACATCAAGCACAAATTCAACTTTTAGAAATTGCATTAAAAATATCTCCCCATCTCAATTTGGAAATTGCAAAGACATCTCTGGTTGTATGGCCTCCTTGTATAACTTTACAGAGAAAAATATCCCTCCAGGTTATGACTTTTTATGTGAAGTTTGCGGTAGCTCAATAAGCTGTTTAACCCAAAATATAATCCCGAGAGAAAAATCAATCTTTACAGACAGTATATTAATAGCTCATAATCCAGGCAGAGTTTTCAGAGTTTATTTTTGGGAAAAATAATCAGAAAACCTTAAAAGTTTTGCCTTTATCATCTACTATATGGCGTTCAATGCAGTTGTTTTAGCAGGCACAGATCATAAGCAAATTAAAAGGTTCGGGCAGCCAAAAAGCACCCTCCAAATAAACGGAAAACTTGTTGTAGAATATGTTGTTGATGCTCTAAAAGGCGCATCGCACGTTGACGACATAGTTGTTGTTGGGCCTACTGGAAATCAGCATGATCTTGAGCAAAGACTCAATGACCAGCAGATCAGAGTGGTAAGAGAAGGAAAAGGATTTGCAGAAAATGCAGGATTGGGTTATGAAGCCACAACCAAAAATAGCGATTTTGCGTTTTTTGTTATGGGAGACATTCCACTTGCAACAGCAGACTCAATTGATTTTATACTTGAAAGAGCCTTGAAAGAGTGGAAAGGAGAATTTGATGTATACTGGCCATGGGCCTCAGAACAAGTAGTTTCGCAAATCACCTCAAAATTCCCAGAGTTGAGGAAAAACTACTTCAGGTTCATAGATGGGAGCTTTAGAACTGCAAACTCCGCGCTTGTAAACGTTAAGAGATTTCAGAACAGGATGTTGGTTGATAAATCACACGCTCTCAGAACGCTAGATAGAACAGCTACGATGATAAGAGTAGCAATATCAGCTCCTTATCTAACACTTAAGTATTTTTTAAGGAGGCCAACCTTTGGGCAGTTTGGTTTAACCCTTGAGGATGCAAAAAAATGGGCATATAAAAGATTCGGCGTAAAATTTAGATTTTTAGAAACAGTATATCCAGAAACAACAATAGACATTGATGCCACCAAAGATTACAAAATTTTAAAAGAGATCATTGAGAAAGACCTCTACAAACCATAACCAAGATAAAAGTAAAACACATCATTACTTTCTTATCCTCGCAATAAAAAAACCTTCTGTCTGAAAATCTTGAGGCCAAATTCTTAAAAATTCTGTCTCTTTCATTCCATTGATTTTTATTTTCTCCAATTTTGCATTATCCCTTTTCTTAATTAAATAATTCACTACATCTTCATTCTCTTCAGGCTCCAAAGAGCAAGTTGAATAAACTAAAACTCCATTTTCT
>CAZCNK010000042.1:0-3850 GCA_964500345.1 Candidatus Woesearchaeota archaeon
ATGGAATTTGCGGCAATGAGGATAATTGCGAAGATGATTTTAATCCTGGACAAGAAGATTGCGATGGTGATGGGATTGGAGATGCTTGTGATTCTGATTCAAGTAGTTGCGGCGCTTCTGATAGCGATGGAGATGGAGTTATAGATGATGAAGATAATTGCCCTGAGGTTCCAAATCCTGGACAGGAGGATTCTGATGATGATAGCTTAGGAGATGCTTGTGATAGCTGCCGATATGATTTAGAGAATGATGAAGATCAAGATGATGTATGCGGAGATGTAGATAATTGCCCTGAGGTTCCAAATCCTGGACAGGAGGATTTAGATGATGATGGAATAGGAGATTTATGTGATGATGATAGTGATGGTGATCAGTTTTTGAATGATGGTGATTGCAATGATTTTGATGAGAATATTGGGCAATGCCAAGGATGCGCAATTTGCTCAGATCCTCAAGGGATATCTGGAAGTTGTGTATCTGGAAATAGTTGCGGGCCTATCTCATGCCCTGATTCTGGCTGTGGGTTAGGAGGATGTTTTGCAAATGAAACTGCAATATTTGATGAGCAACAAGATACTAGCTGTGTTGTGCAAGAAAATACAGGTACATGCCAACCTAGTGAATGTACCCCAACGTGCATATTTAATCCGCAGTGTTTTGAAGATGAGGAAGAACAAAGTAGTGGAGGTGGTGGCACTAATAGAGGAGAAAGAAGAGGTGGTGGAAGTGTTGAAAGAAGATTTGAAGTAATACCTCCTGCAGTCCCATTTGCTCAAGAAAAGGGAAAGGTTAAAACGATTGTATCTAGTAAGGGAGTTAGTGGGCAGAGATTTTTTTCTGAAGAGAAAAGAGAGGAAGAGACTGGATTAGAGGAAATCTTGTTTGGGCCTGTTGGAACATTTTTTATTGGATTAACTGTAGTATTAAGTTTATGGTTTTATTATTTATTAGGTAAAATGAGGTTCTAGATTACTAAAAAATCTTAGATTTTAGTTTAAGATCAAAATTTTACAATCAAAATGATACTCTATAAAAGAATTTTTAATAAGAATCTAATCATAAATTTAATTACTTTATGGATTTTAATTATTACTTTTGTTTTTGAAGCAAGTGCTGTGAGTTGGAAGGGTATTGGGCCTGGTGGAGGGGGAACAGCTGAAGCTGTGATAATTGACCATAGTAATGAGAGCATTATCTATACTGGAATAAATTGCGGAGGAAATAGAAAAAGTGTGGATGGTGGAGAAAGTTGGCAGCAGATTAACAAGGGATTAAAATATTTTGAGTTTGGAAATGAGGCTGATGATGTTGCTGGATTAGTTATACACCCTTTGAATGACAGCATACTTTTTCTTGGCGGCAAGGATAAGATATATAAAAGCGTTGATAAAGGTGCAAATTGGATTGAGAAATTTTCTAATGTTAATAGAACTTTTACAGAGCATTTTGATGCTGTTACATTTTCTATTTCTAATCTTAGCGTGATTTATTCTGGCACCGGAAATATTGAATTTGAGAAAGGAAATATATCTGCATCTGGAATTGGGGCTGGAAATATTTACAAGAGTTTTGATGGCGGAGAAGCATGGAGCAGAATAGAGCAAAATGAAAGCCAGAGGATTGATAATACAGCAAATATTTTTTCTTTAGCTGTTCATCCTTTAGATTCTGAGATTATTTATGCAAGTACAGACAGGGGAATTTACAAAAGCATTGATGGAGGATTTAATTGGGAGCTTAAAAATAATGGACTGCCTTATAATGAGACTTGGAAAATAGTTATAAATCCTTTTAATTCTAGTATTTTATATTCTACAATCCCAACAAAATTTGAGTTTAATATTTGGAATGGAGGAGTGTATAAATCAGTTGATGGGGGAGAAAATTGGCTTGCTTTCAATAATGGCTTGAATCAAAGCAACAGGGATTCTGAGTATGTTGAAATAATGCTGGATCCTAATAATCAAGATATTATTTATATTGCTAATCCAATTTCTCAGAAAAGTGATCTTGGCGGCATTTATAAATTTGAAAATGATACTTGGATAAGATTAAGCAGAGAAGATAATATAATTAAAGGATGGGTAGATAGGCCATTAGGAGCAAGAGCTTTTGCAATTTCTAAGAGTAGTGAAGAAATAATTTTTTCATCAAAAGGAGGAGCTTTGTATAAATCAGTTGATAAAGGAGAGAGCTGGGATCAAATTTATACTAAAGAGATTTCTCCTGATAATTTTCAAACCACTGGATTGGATTTCATTGGAGGCACTGGCTTTGCAGTTGATCCTGGAAATAACAGTCGGCAATATGCAACTTTTGGTGATCATGGAATTTGGAAAAGTGAAGATAATGGGATAAGTTTTAGAAATGTTATTTTTGAGGCTGATGATGAAAGGAGCTTTCAAAATTTGAACGGAATTTTTATTGATAATAGAAATAATTCTGTACTATATTCTACAACTGGATTTTTGGAGAAAAAAGAGGACGATGAAGGTAGGGCAAATATTTTAAGATCAACTGATTTTGGAGAGACTTGGGAGCTGATTGGCGGGGGGAAAAATTTTAGCAATAAAAATGGTCTGCCTACAGGATTGATGTTAGACTTTACTCTTGATTTTAGCAACAATAGCAGATTATTAATAGTTGTACATGAACGTGGAGTTTTTAAATCTGAAGATAGAGGAGAAAGTTGGATTTCTATTAATAATGGAATTTTAAATAATAAAGTTATTTCGATAGCTCAAGATCCTAGTAATGCAAGTATTTTATATGTTGGGGCTAGAGAGCCTGGTGAAATTTATAAGAGCACTGATTATGGAGAAAGTTGGAGTGTAATCAATGCAGATGATATCGGAAATCAAGTAAATTCTTTGAATATTGATGGCAGAAATAATGCTGTTTATGCCGCTACAAATAAAGGAATTTTCAAGAGCGAAAATCTAGGTATAAATTGGATTGAATTATTGGAAATGGCTGAGAGCATTGAGATTTTAGTTAATCCTAGAAACTCAAGTATCTTGTACGTTGGTTCTCGTAGAAATGGAGTAATGAAGTCTATTGACAGCGGTCTAAATTGGGTTGAGATTAATGAAGAGAATAACTCAAAAGATGTTTTTGAATTTTTAAGTTTTCATCCTACCAATCCTAATATTCTTTATACTGGTTTCAAATGCGGTGGGCTATTTAAGATAGAAGAAGATACTCAGGAAGAAGATGAAGATGATGATCAAGATGATGAGAGAGATTTTAGGAAGAGAAGAGGTGGATCTGGAGGTTCATCTGAGAGAAGATTTGAGGTTATTCCATCATTTGATTATTTTAAAACTAAAGAGGAAGGAGCTAAGAAAAAATCAATAGTCGTTGAATCTAGTTATGCTAATACTTACCCATTAACCAAAGATAAAAAGGATATCAAAGATGATTCTTGGATTTGGCCTGTAGCAACCTTTTTCATCAGCTTTATAACTATACTGGTTTTATGCTTTTATTATGTATTAGAGAAATTCAAATTAATTTAAATGGTGAAATATGAATAAAAAAATCACTTTTCATTACATTGGAAAAATTGAAATTCGTTATGATCCGTCTAGGACTAACGGTCGCTGGTATGCTTATGTACCTTTAATTAGAGAAGAAATAGTAGATGGTACCAGAAAGATTGATGTTATAAGTAGGCTAGAAAGCGCAATTGAGATTACTATTAATGGGCCAGGAATAAGTAAAGCAAGAAGAAAAATTATGCAGAGGTTGAGAATGAAAGGCATTACTCACGGACAAGACTTAGAATTCTCTCTAGTCTATTTAATTAATTTATATAAAAAATAAATACCAGATTTTTTTAAGGTATATT
>CAZCNK010000042.1:3860-9290 GCA_964500345.1 Candidatus Woesearchaeota archaeon
TTGTATTACACCAACCAAGTCAAAGAGAATTAGACAAAGTTATTAATGAACTTGGTGTAGATGAATCAAAAGTACCGAGTATACTTAAAGATTATGGAAATGTTGTAAATGCTAATATTCCTATAGTTTTAGAAGATATGAGGCGGGGGAAATTCAGGCATGGTGATAAAATTGTAATGGGCTCAATTGGGGCAGGAATGGATGTTGCTGCTGTGTATATGAGATGGTATGGCCCCCTGAGAAAATAAAAATTTAATAAAATTAATCAACAATTTTAAAATAAACCCTTCTTCTAAACTTGCCTTTATTCTCACATTTTAAAAGCTCGATTTTTCCAATTTCTCTTAGAGAATGAACATGAGTTCCACCGTCAACTTGCCTATCTAAATCTTTTATTTCAAGAATTCTAATATTATGAGGCAGAGTTTCTATAAAGTCCCTTGTTGCCAGCTTAAATAGAGATTCATCTTTTACAGCATCTTCTTTCTTCATAAAGTAATGAGATACTGGAAAATCTTTTTGAATTATCTCATTTGCTTTATTAATGCAATCTTCCATTATTGACCTATCAAAATTTTCTAGATCAAAATCAACTCTTGCTTTATCAATGTCAAGCTGGTTTCCTGTTATTAATACACCTGCTTTTTCACTAAAAACCTTGGCTACAACATGGGTTGCTGTGTGGTATCTCATTAAAGTGTATCTCCTTTGCCAGTCTATTTTGCATTTTACTTTATCTCCTTTTTTTAAACCTTCTTTATCAAGTTCGTGAGAGATATCGTGATCAATTTTCTTAACAAAGATAACATTGAATTTTTCTGTAGAATTATCCATTGTACCTACATCATGAGGTTGACCACCGCTATTAGGGTAGAAATAGGTTTTATCAAGCACAATGTATTTTCCATTAACATCTGTAACTGTAGCTTCAAATTCTTTCACATAACTGTCTTTTAAATAAAGAGCTTCTGTCATAGAAACTTTAAGAAATGCAAAATTTATAAAATTATCTGATTATGTATTTAGACTAACGGGTGGGGGCAAAACCTAATTTTTTTTCAATCCAGCATCCGACAATGCAAAAATGCAAGGCCAAGCGAAAGGCTTATAAATAAGTTGAACTTATTTAGAATAAGGTGATCTAAAATGGTACAGGCTTTAGTTGAAATCGACGAAAATACGAATAGGGTATTAAATGTGGTAAAGGCAAAATATGCTTTAAAGGATAAAGGCCAGGCAATACAATTAGTAGTATTGAAATATATTGAGGAGGAGAACGAACCTGAACTTCGACCTGAATTCATCGAGAGGATGAAACAAATTGCTGGGCAAAAAAGTATTCGAGTTAAAGACTTTGCAAAGAGGTATGGGTTGAATTAGAATGTATAACTTGGATGTTAAGCCAGAAGCGGATAAAATATTCAAGAAACTGTCAAAGAAGAATCGAAAACAACTGGAAATAATTTATAATAAACTTCAGGAAATACAATTAAATCCCCATCATGACTACAAATTCTTAAGAGCTCCGCTTCAAATGTTTAATAGAGTTCATATCGACAAATCTTTTGTGCTAATTTTCAAAATACGCCATGATAAGCAGATCGTTGAAGTTTGGTATTATGATCATCATGATAATATTTATAAGTGGAGACCTCATCCAAGCGAGGCCTAAGTTTTGTACAACAGGACTTAAAAGAGATGAATTTATTAGTTACTATAATTAAGATATTATTGATAATTGAAACAGCCTTTTTATTATTAAAGTTGCATAGGAACCTTTTTCAAGATTAAATGAGATTACGGCTTTAAATCTTTGATGATTTTTTCTGGAATTTAACTCATCATCTTCAATAGATTTTAATTCTAAATTTTCCGGGATTAAGATGATTTTTCTGTTCCTTGCTTTGAAGAAGAGATTTATTTTTTTAATTTTAAGATCTTCTTGTTTGATTTTTTCTGAAGATAAAATTTTATTTACAATTTCTAAAATCTCAGGATCTTGGATTTTGATTTTGCGGTCTATCATTGGAAATTCCTTATTTTTTAATAGATCAAGAATCTCATTATCCAGCTCTTTATAAAAAATTAAAAAGCCTGCATTGTATTTCGAGTAGCAAAGATTTTTTAAAAGATTTTTTGATTTTGATTTTGATTTTAATTTTAGAAATTCCTTTACGCTTTCATTCCATAAATAGCTTTGGTATGCTGAGACAAATATCTCTTTTACGTAATTATCTATTAAATTAAATGCTTCAACAAAAGACTTTGGATTGTCTTTCAAAAAAGAAATTATTTTTAGATCATCTTTCTTTGCTTTGATGTTTTTTGTTAATTCTAAACATCTTCCCCAATTTCCCCAATTCTCCTTAATTATTTTCCTGAATTTTCTAATTCTGGATGATGCATGCCTTGTAAAAAAAGTAAGGTAAATTTTCAGAGCGCCTTCAAAATCATCCCCTATTAATTTTTTAGCGATAAATTCCTTTGATGATGATACTGAACCAAATCTCTGGCTATCAAAATAATTTGGAATTCCAAATCTTTTAATTAGGCTTATTTCACTAGACAAATTTTCTATTTGATCTTTTCTTATATCTCTTACAGTAATAGTAAAATTGTTTTTAAGCAGAGAACCAGTTTTAATTGGATGCTGAGATAAACCAATAAATTTTAGGGATAAGTTTTTCTCTTTGAAATTTAATTTATTTTTCTTATTTGTTTTTATTGATATAAGTTGAGTTGCACAAGCATATTTATCCTTTAACCCTGCTATTCCCATATCATTACTTCTTATTCTGAATTTTCTAGCAACAATCCTCTTTGCTTCTATAGAATCAATGTTTTGTTTTTTTAATTCATAAATGCAATACTTTCCCTCGTTGCTAAGTTTTACATTGGATATTTCCTTAACAATAAAATCTTCCGGAATTTGTTTGATTTTCATAACATTAAAAACTTATTTAAAAATTTCATAAAGGACCCACAATATTAAAATTAACCATATGAATATTTGAAAACATTGTGTTTTATTTAATTTTTTACTGTATATATTTCTTAAAAAAACTCGCATTTCATTTGAGTACTGCAAAAAACCAAAGCCTACTAAAAATGAAGTAAAAGCCATGACAGCGAATATTTCTGCAATACTCAATTCCTGTATTAGGAAATAAAAAACTACAACTGCTAAAATTAAAAATAAATACTGTGCCTTATTTGAATTCTCGTAAATTGGATTTGCAACATTATCAAACCAAATCTTTTTATTTACTATGATTGTGACCAATTTTACAAGGCATAAAATAGCAAAGATTAAAGATATAATTTCTAAAGGTGTTAATGTTACCATAAAATTACCTCCTTTTTATTTTATATTGGGTTCGTGATAAAAGATAATTCCATAATGGAATGAACTTTAATTCGCCTTCATGCTTTTCAGTGTCTTTTGTTACGTTAGGGCGTAACAATTAGTAGATAAATGTTACGTTAGAGTGTAACAACCAGACAGAGGAAGTTAATGGGGATGGTAAAATTATTCTCTTTTTCCACAACACCCATTTTACAGTGCGATGCGGTTAACCTTTCCCTTCTTATTAGTATGGAAATCATGTTAGCTTCCCTAATGAACTGAAACAATTAACTTTGTAATGAAAAAATTGTTCGGAGATGTGATATATACTAAGAAGTGGATAATGCAGAAGAAAAAAATGTTAATTATGTGTCTATCATATAACACTTACAGATTAGTTGAGTTGAGGATTTCACCATGACTTAATGTATTTAATTTTTTTAATTAAGCGCCGAGGGTGGGAGTATCAGTCACTGCTAGCAAAATTGCCAAGCTCTGATAGTGCTTTTGAACCCACACGCCCCGAAGGGCACAGGATTTTTACATAACCTATAGCAATCCTACATAAGAACCCAGGTTCTTATCATCTCCTGAGTACTTTCTGCGCAATCTCCTGAAACGGGTTTGAAAAGGGTGAAACCCTTTCTACCAGGTTATGCGACCTCGGCATCAATTTAAAAGAAAAAAGAGTTTATTTAAATGTTTTGGGGTTTTGTTATTTGTGTTCTGTTATTTTTTTAATTTTAATAAAGCTGATACTTAAACATAACAATTTTTATAAAGAGAGATTATTTGGCTATATCGGGGGTAGAGATATTGGAAAGGGAGTTAGATCAATTAAATCTTGGTATTGATGTTATAGCATTAAGAGAACGAGCTTACGAATTAAAAGCACAAGGGAAATGGACACTTTCTGATTTAATGTCTGAACCAGATGGGAATAAAATTCTTAGAGATCTAAGAGAATATGCTCAAACACTTTACGTATCTGGAAATCCTTTAATTGGGGCGCATTTATTAAGAATACCACTTACGCTAGGCAATGGATACGAAAAGAAGGAATGGATTATAAGACAGTTAAGCGAAATTCATGCAAATGGGTACCTAAGTCCAAGAGAGGCAAATAGAAGACACTGTTTTGTTTACAAGACCGCGAAAAGAGTATTTGGAAGCTGGGCTAGGGCAATGGAGGCTTGGAAAGCCGGATCTTATAAGGAATCTGTTGAACGTTTTAGGAGAGGTGATCATTTAGCAGGTTTATTTGATGAAAACCATGAGCTTGAATGGTTAACTTCTAGATTATTAGAAATTCAGAGAGAAGAAAAAGATATTTCTTGCACTAATTTAAGAGCTTGCCACAGACCAGAGTTTAATACAATTAAAGCATTGATGAGTAAAGGAGAAGAAACAAGCTACGAATCTTTTTTGGAGAGCTTGGGTTTAAAAGATGACACAAAAACCACAAAAGATGAGTTAATAAGAGAAGGGGTTATAGGAGAGTTATTTACTCTTGTGTATTTACATGCATTGAGATTAGAGGGAGAAATTTATAATTTAATTCCATATGATGAGGTTAGAAAGAAACAGGAAATAACTGGCCAAAGAGGTGTTGTAAGACCTGATTTTCTTGTTCAATTTCCTAATAGTGGAGAGTGGGTTATTGTAGAGGTAAAATCTGGTTTTTATAACTTTACTCCTAAGGACTTAAGAAATAAGAATAAAAATGGAATTTTTGATAAATATTTAGATAATAAATTTGTTGATAGGCATATTAATCTAAATGATGCAAGACTTCATTCTCTTCACTTGCATTTTCCTTCTAGTAGAATACACGCTGATGCTTTAAGAATTCTTAATGAGAAAGGAATTCATGTAATAACTGATGAAGAATTTTCAAGAGAGTTAAGAAGATTTGAGGATAAAGTTGGAAAAGATGTTCTTGAAAGTTATCAAGAATTTGTTAGAGCACCTTTTGTTTTTGTCAGAGATCCAGAACAAGGGGTTATTAAAATGCTCGAGGCTAGGGTAAAAGAGCTTGTGAGTGATTTACCATTCTGAATCTTGTATTATTAATATTATTCTAG
>CAZCNK010000043.1:0-9194 GCA_964500345.1 Candidatus Woesearchaeota archaeon
GTTTTTAGTTAAACTTGTTCTATACTCTAGTAATTTACTGCCTATTCCTCTTCCTCTGTATTTTTTTAATACACCTGTTTCACATCCATAAAATGTTTTTTCTGGATCTAAGTCTAATCTCTGTATCAAATTCCTAATTTCTTTGAAATTCTTTCCATCAAAGTTGTTTTTAGGTAGATTATAACCCCAGCTGAATCCAATTATTTTTCCATCAACTTCAGAAAGGACTCCTAAAAAACCCTTCTTGTTTCTTGCCTTAACATACTGAGAAATCGCATCTTCTAATTTCCATCTCTCATACCAAGGCTTTCCTATAAATACCTCTTTGTATGTTTTTCCTATTTCTTCTTTGTTACTGTATTCTATTTCCCTGTATGTGAACTAAATCAGCACTTTTTGTGCTTTCTAATCTTCTATTTTTCTTTCTACTTCTACTTTTCATTCTAGATACCTCCTGTTAGTTTTTTTAGTTTTTAGAATTAACATTACGTAGGGTGGGCGACGTGATTCGAACACGCGATCCTCAGCTCCACAGGCTGATATGCTACCACTACACCACGCCCACCATAAGATATAGCTGCCTCTAATAGCTTTATATAATTTTTTAATATTATCTTTGATATTTTTAATGAAGCAAGAGCTAAGAAAAAGTATTCTAGTGATGAACTAAACCAACTCTTGTCATTTTTATCATAAATTTAAGTACTAAAAGGCATTTATAAAACTTTCTAATTCGCCTTGACCTAAGTACCAATTTCTGTTCAACGCCACGAACGAAGTGAGAATGCAATGTGGTCGAGGAGCGAAGCGACGAAGAGGTCCGCCGTAGCCCACCCGCCGAAATAATTATTTTAACTCATAAAATTCATCTAATAAATCAGGTTTAGAAACACTTAATAAATCTCCTTTGCTTCCTTTCTTCTCCCATTTTAAATGCCATAAATAAAGTAACCCTACAGACATTTGTTCCAAGTAAACGTTTAAACTCCATATTATACATTCATAAATTATTACTACGAGCCAGAATGTTGTTGAAAATACAAATCCCATATCGTCAAGTAAAAACACTGGAATCAAAGGTAAGGCCATTAAAAGAGCAGTAAATCCTGTCAGGGTATAAGTTGTTAAAAACTGAACTGGATGTTTTCTTACAATTTCTATTGATTTTCTAAATGCAGAGAAGGAACCTTTGTTTTCCCATGCTATGGCTGGTAAGGCTAAAAATACACTCATTCTTACAAGTTTTTCAAACATTCTCAAACCAAGCTTTAACCAAGAGAAAGGTCCGCTTTCAGCTCCGCCTAATGTTCTTGCTGCATCTCTCACAGATGGTTCTGCTCTTTCTTTATTTTTTGACTTTGAAGTTAATGCTTGGATTATCAAAATTATGAACCACATAAAAGCCCAGAATAATGCTAAGGGTATAACTGCAAAAAAATTCCATGATAAAAGATCCTTTAATGCTTTGGGCAATGATATTTTTTCTCCAGATTCAATGTGCTGCATGAATTCTAACATTAACAAATTCATCAAAGAAATAACATAAGTTATTAAAAATAATAACAGATAGAAATATAGAAAACCTAAAGCAAGAGAGTTAGGAAAGGTAAAATAATATCTAAGATATAAAACAACCCCAGCAAAGATAATCCAACTGACAACTATTGGTAGTAAAAATATTGGTTTCTTAAATAAGACTCTAAAAGAGCCCTTAAATAATTTCCATCCTTCATTTATACTATTGAAAATAGCCATTGATTATTAATACTAACAAGAGATTTAATAAACTTTCGTTTCATGGCGGGCGGAGGCGGATTGCGTTGAATTGTTTATTATGAGAAAAAAATGCCAAACATAAAAGACTAACAAGATTAATAGAGAATTAAAAAGATAATTTCCTTAACCTAACAGTTCCTTTTTCCCCGCAATATGGACACATCTGTTCTTCTTTAAAATCAACTTTCTCAAAACTAAAGCCACAACTTCCACACATGTATTCTTTTTTCCTGGGATCTTTAAAATGAGGCTCTTTTTCTGTTTTTATGTCCTCAATAGCCTTAGAAAAGATAGTTTCCCTTTCAAAGCATCTATTACAAACCCAAAAGTCCTTTCCAGCCATTCTCATATCATTAGCTGGGACCATCTTTCCACATTTTTTACAGCTTATTAATGCCTCTTCCATAGTCATATTTATGAGATGATATTCAAATATTTAAAATTACCTATGCTAAAGTACCACATTCTAGAACTAAAAATATTTAAAAATCTCAATATACTTGGATTTACTATGAAATTTGTAATTGAGCATATGGAACCAAGGCTTTATAAGTGGTCTGAAATAGAGTATAAAAATATCTCAAAAATCATTGGGAAGAGAAATTTAATATTTACAAATCTCACTCAAGTTCAAATTAAAAAACTGTCTAAATTTGGTGTTTGTAAGAGGAATAATGTTAAAGACTTGAATTTGGAAAAGGCTGCTATTTTAGACCCTTCTGCAAGAAAGAGATTTAGCTTTAAAGATTCTAAGAAATTTAATTATTTGATATTTGGAGGAATTTTAGGAGATAATCCCAGAAAATTCAGAACTAGAGAGCTTGTTAAAAAATTAAAATTACCAACTAGAAATTTGGGGAAAAAACAAATGCCAACTGATACGGCAGTTTACGTTACAAAATTAATTTGTAATGGTACTAAATTAAATAAGATAAAATTTAAAAATGGAATAAGTGTAAAGATAAATGAAAATTTATCTGTAGGCTTACCTTTTAGATATTTGATTGCCAGAGGAAAGGTTTTTATTTCTGGTGAAATTTTAAAGTTATTGAAGAAATCTAATTTACCATAACTTCTTTTTCTATTTATTTTCTATTTGCGAATTTTCCATCTTCATATTTCGTAATTTTTCTAGCAAGATCTTGATATGCTCTTGCAGTAGCTGAATTTCTAAAAGTTCTTCTAATAGACCATCCAGATTGATTATTAAATCCTCTTCTTAATTCTACATCTAAATAAACCCCTTTTCTTTTTACGGGAAATAATGTATATTCTAAAACAAAATCACTCTTGTCAATCTGAGCGCGAAATCCTGAAACACCAAATCGCGCAGCACATCTTTCCCAAGTTTCTGGATTTATTCTTCCTATTTCTCTTAAAAAAGATCTTAATTGTAAATCGTCTATTAGCTCTACTAATTCGAAAATTCGGTTTTCAAGAGATATACTTTCAATACTATCTGATTCTCCCATAAGGATTTTTTGGATTTTGAAATATATAAATTTAACTAAGGTTTATTATTACTCAGCCACAATGATTTTTTATCTAACTCCCATTGCCCACTTCATAAACTTGAAGGCTGGATTAATTTCTTCAGAATAAGCTTCAAAATTATGACCTGTGAGGTAAGATGCTAATTTCTTATATGCTTGTGCAGATGGTGCATTTGGCATTATATGAACAATTGGCTCTCTTTTATAAAGAGCCTTTTTCATATTGTGGTCTTCTGGAATTACTCCAATAACAGGGTGTTCTAAAATTGTTTCTATGTTTTTTATTTTTAAATCTAAATCATGGCCTGCTCTTGTTACAACTACTCCTGTAATTGGCTTGTTAAATTTTTGAGCTAGCCTTATTGTTTTTAGTGACTGAGCAACACTTGGCAGTTCTGGGGTTGTAACTATTAAAACTTCATGAGCTAACTTAATTGATCCTTGAGCTTCTCTATCTAATCCAGGTGCTCCATCTAATATTATAACATCTGATTTTATATTAGGGAGGTGATGTCTAAGATTTTCTAAGTCTATATCCTCAAAATTTTTCATTGAGATTGAGCCCGGAATTATTTTTGCTCCAGATTCATGCTTGTAGATTGCTTGGTTTATATGGGCATTCCCTTTTAAAACATGATGCAATGTAACTGGGACATTAGGAGCACCTAGATACATGCTTAAATAAGGTGTTGAGAGATTTGAGTCAACAACAGTAACATCTCTACCGAGATTTGCAAGCGCAACTCCTAGATTTATAGAAGTAGTACTTTTACCTGAGCCTCCTTTTGAGCTGCTTACTGATGCTATAAGAGCCATATTATTTAATTAAATGTAGAAGTTTTTAAAGCTTTCTGAATTTTGAAATTAGTAAATCAAATTATTTTTCAACCTCAATTATTTTCTGATCAATAATAAACTTACCACCTCTAATATTTTGTTTAAAATAGTTAATTATTTTTTCTTTACATTACTCTGAATAAATTTTTTATACCAATCTATTATGAACTCCACCATATAAAAAAGGGGTATTACTTATTAAAAAATCTTTCTTTCAGTAAGAGATTTTTATTATTATAAACTAAATTAGAAATTAAAATTTTTACATTGCATCCTAAGTATGAAAACCTATTCTTCTGTCCTTGTTAAATGTATCACAATATTTTTTAACTCTATCATCTAGGGCTATATTCTCTTTAGGATTTTCAAATCTGGAAACAGTTTTAAAAGCATGTTCAAAATCTTTTTCTGTTACAAGCTCTCCTTTTAGATCTTTAGGTGTGATGTGTTGAAGTGCTTCAAAAGGATCAATTCCGAGTTTCTTAGCCTTTTTCTTAGCTAATCTTTTTGATGCACCAAGGCCAGCTCTGTTGCAAATCTCCGCGAGAGCTGCTGGCGTATATCCTTCTGTACTTCTAGCTAGTTCTCTAAGATTTATGTCTTTTGCAAGAGGCATCCCCCGAGTGTGAATTGCTAAGACTGCATCGCGAGAACGCGTATCAGGAATAGGCACATGCAAAACATAACCTATCCTTCCAAATCTTAGAAAGCGATTATCAATAAGATATGGGTCATTTGTAGATCCAGTAACTATGGTGTTTCTTGATTGTCTAATGCCAGATAATTTATTTAATAGAGTTGAATTTGATGCAAGATGTGATTCATCCTCTAAACCCCCTCTTGGAGATAATAACGCAGATTCTATATCATCACAATGTAAACATATTCTTACATTTGTTCTCTTTTGCAGGTCCTTAATAGCTGAAAATAAGGTGATTTTCTTTTCTTCTTCATCACTCTTTCCCTTAGATTGGTATTTCTCTTGAACAAGCTGAATTGCACTTACAGGAATGAAAAGTGCATTATAGTTCCTTGAAGCAAGAACTTCTGCAATTAAAGTTTTTCCAGTGCCTTTAACTCCTGCTAAAAGAACTGACTCTGGCCTAAAATGGAAATGTTCTGCAACTCTTTCATTTTTACTTGCTGCAAACAAAGTCCATTCCATAAATTCTATTATCTCATTAAGCCCTGCAATCTCTTCTTTGGTTTTTTCTTGCATACCAATTCTGCATAATTCACGATAAATTCCATATAGAAGTTCATTATAAGATACTGGTTTGCTATGCTTAAGTATGTGGGCAGTTTGAATTACCCTCTCTGCAAAATCCAATTGGCTTATTCCCTCACTTTCTCTTACTTCTACTACAGCAGGTCCATTATAAAGCCATCTGGGATTTCTTAAACTTCTATGAGCATCATTTTCACTTTTAAATCTTCTATAAACCCATATTCCTGTTGATTCACGACCTACTACCCCCCACTCTTTAAGAAGATAACCGAATTGTGATTTACTATAGCCACCATTGAAGCTTTGATATGGACGATGACTAATTTTTTTATCTGTTGGATCTCTTCTGCCTTGACTTAACTTTGGTGCATAAAAATGCCTTACAGTTTCTTCTAGGCAATCTATTGTTGATGTTTCTAATCTTGGCAGATGCCATATAGCAACTAAGCGATAAGCACAACGCTCTTCCCATCTTAGATTCCATCCAACACGAAATAAAGTTGCGCTTAAGACATCTGGCTTTAATCCATCTGTTTCAGAAATCTTTTTGCGAATTATGTTTAAAGTACCTTCTAAAGATTCGCGCCTTTCTGTGTATACTTTGTGGATAATTGGATTTTCCTCGTCAAAAAGCCCCATAGTTTATTCAAACTTGGATAAATTTATAAAGATTTCTTAAGTTGTTATATATGGAAGTTGATATACTAATTTAAATCTGGAGAGATTACTAGAGATTGATTTTGCTCATGATGTTTTTAAAATTCTCTCTTAGCTCTGGGTCATTAATAAAAATAAGGCCTTTCTCAGAAAGTTCAAATATCTTTTTGTCTAATGGAATTTTTCCCAAGAATTTTATATATTTCTCATTGCATATTTTTTCAATTGAGCTAGTGAAAATATTTCCATACATATTTTCAATAACACCGAGAATATTTATTCCAAGCTGAGATGCCATTTGAAATGATCTTAGTGTATCAAGAATAGCTGTTTTTTGAGGTGTTGTGATTAAGATCAAGCCGTTAATTTTTAAATCTCTCATAACTGACAATGGAATATCACTTGTTCCAGGAGGTAAATCAAAAATTAAATAGTCTAAACTGCCCCAATTTGTAAACTCCAATAATTGCATTAACACCTTATGTTTTAGAGGACCCCTCATTATTATTGCATTATCCTGATTCTCGCTAAGAAAAGCACTTGATATAATTTTAATATTAAATTTTTTGATAGGCTCTACAGAATTCTCATTAAAAATTGGCTTTTCATTAATATCTAAAGCTCTTATAATATTCGGGCAATCTATATCAGCATCAACTAAACCAACGTTGTATTTTTCAGCTAAAAATGCAGCAAGATTTATGGCAATGGTTGTTTTTCCAACGCCGCCTTTCCCGCTGTGGATTGCTATCTTCTTAACATTTGAAAATTTATTTCTAATATTTTCAATTTCCTGAATAATATTACTTATCATGATCTTTTTAATATTCTTTACCTTCTCTATATCTTCAAAAAGCTTATATAATATAAATCTTTTCATGGTTGTATGTTTTAAAGATAAATTGAATTGAAAATGCTAAAAGCTAAAAATAGATATCTATTGCCAGTTCCAAAAGAATCGATCACAAAAATAATAGCTGGGGAATGCAAGGAAGCTCCTGCCCATAAAGACTGGAGAGATTCTAAGCCTAAGTATGGAGATGAAAGAAGAGCAATTGATTATTATTGCGCTGAAGGCACTAAAATTTTTGCAGCCCAAGACGGAACTGTTGTATGGGTTAAAAAAGATTCTAAAGTTGGAGGAAGAGATATTAAATATGTTGACAAAGCTAATGGACTCTCTATAAAACACGAAAATGATGAGTATACAAATTATTTACATTTAAAGTACAAAGGGGTGCTTGTTAAATTAGGACAAAAAGTCAAAAAAGGAGAAGTTATTGGTTATGTTGGAAAAACTGGCTGGACTCCAGGACCGCATTTGCATTTTTCTGTGTTTAGAATTTATGGAAAAAATCCAAATGTTGATTATGAAACATTAAATTTTGAAATTGAATAACTCTTTGGTCTTGATAAAAGCTTATAAATTTTGTTTTCTTTATTATGATTATAAAGCTTATATGTTTTATTTGAGCTTGCATTGACTAAACTTTTTAGAAAGAGAATAGTAATGTTTACCAACGCTTAATTAGTGAGTTGAATTTTAATAGGTAGTTCTACATCAACAGTAGTTTGATTTTCATTTCTTTTCTTAAAATTGAATATTGCCAAACCTCTTACTTCGCCTGTTTTTTTATCAATTCTTTCAAATATATCATCTCCAATGTCTTCATAGTATGCATCTGTTGCCTCACCTATTCTTAATTCTAATAGGTCTCCTTCCTCATCGTAATGAATCATAAATTTTTCTTTCATTTTTTCAGGTTTTTCATATAATAACTCGTGATTATAAAGCCATAGCCATTTAAATACTTTACTGCAACCATTAAGTATTCTTTTAATTTGTTGTTCCATTTAAAGTAATATCTAACATTTTCATCATATTTGCTTGACCGTATTAATGTAGGTTTTGTTAAAGTTTCTTTGATTTCTTCTATTCTATTTGCTAGATAAGGATGCTCTATTAAAATATGTTTCTTCCATCTCTCATATGAGAGGTGAACTGTTCTTCTGGTTTTATCTTTTATTTCAAATATTTTATTCATAAAGCATTGAGAATAAATATGTTACAAAGGTTTATAAATTTTATTTAATAAGTTAGCTGATTGAGATATGAAAATTTACAATGACATTGAGATTGTTGATTTGGCTTTAAAGTATAAAGATAATTTGATAATTGGGGATTTGCATATTGGATTAGAGGAAGCTATGAACAAGCAGGGAGTTTTGGTTCCTAGATTTCAATACAAGGAAATAATTAAAAGACTTGAGGGAATTTTTTCTCAAGTAAAAGTTAAGAGGATAATTGTTAATGGTGATATTAAACATGAATTTGGAGAGATTTCTCAACAAGAATGGAGAGATACCTTAAACGTCTTGGATTTTTTAATTGAGCATGGAGAAGTTATTCTAATAAAAGGAAATCATGATACAATTTTAGGGCCTATTGCAATGAAGAAGAATGTTAAGGTTGTGAATTTTTTTAAGATTGATAAAAATGTGATGGTTTTGCATGGTGATAAGATTTTGCCAAATTTATTCGATTCTAAGGTTCTAATAATTGGCCATGAACATCCAGCTATTAGCTTTAAAGAAAGAAGAAATGAAAAGTATAAATGTTTTCTACTTGGAAAATTTAAGAAAAATATCTTAATTGTAATGCCATCTTTTAATTTTGTTAGTGAGGGAAGTGACATAAAAAGAGAAGAGATTTTAAGCCCATTTTTAAAAAATAATAATCTAGAGGATTTTGAGGTTTTTGTTGTTGAAGATAAGGTTTACAAGTTTGGAAAAGTTTTCGGTTTAAATTGATTTTTGCGTAAATATTTTTATTCTGAAAGAGTTTTATTTTGGAAATACGAAAGTTTTTCGGATTTTTCTACGAAAAGCATATAAATAAATGGTGCTTTTCTTTGTTAAGGATGAAAAGTTATAAACAAGATGGAGTTGTAAAATTTAAAAGAAGTTTCTGGGATTGGCTAGCTTGGATAGCCTATGCATACCTTATGATCTATCTATTCCTAAAGCTATTTGAGTTTATTCATAGCCTCCCTTTCATAGATGGTATAGCTCTTGCGTCATTGGCATATTATGCTGGAAGATATACTCACAAGATTGAGGTTGTAGAATTAAAACTTGATGAACATATTAAAGATAAGAATATTCATAAGTAGTCATAGCATTTAGAAAAGCAGAAAATTTAA
>CAZCNK010000044.1:0-8850 GCA_964500345.1 Candidatus Woesearchaeota archaeon
GTAGTGATTCGTCTGGTTTTCCAATGGTTCCTTTTATAGAAGGACCAGGAAGAAAAAAAGCCATTCTCTCAAGAGGCATTGGAGCAAGAATAAGAGAAAAGGGAATCCGAATAAGAAAGACTGTGAGAGGAAATGCAATTTCTAATTTTACAGCCCAAGTTAATATAAAAATTGTTAATTATGGAACTAAATCAGTTGAAGAATTAATAGGAATTAAACCAAAAGAAGAAATTAAAAAAGAAGAGAAGAAAGAAGAACATAAAACCGAGAGTGAAAAAATAGGTAAATAATAGTAAATAAATGAGAAATAAAGATGATCGGCATAAAAGAAAAATTTAAGAAAATACCTTGGTTCATGTGGGGAATTTTTGGTTATATCTTAGGTTTGCTATACTCAATATACACAGGTTTTGATTTCTCAACTTTAAAAAACATAATAGATATATTTAAAGATACTATGTTATTTATCTCAGCTGGCTCTATTTATTTTTTTCTTTTTTCCACAGTAAGTTACTGGATTAAGAAAAAGAGTTTAGAAAATAATGCATGGGCAATATTGACCTTAGGTTTCTATATTTCTTCTGTATTTTTAGCTTTTCGTGAAATGGATGGAGATATTATCGCATCAATTTCTTTCATTGTTCTTTACGGAATTTTCTTTGTTGAATTTATAATCGGATTCATAGAACCATTCTTTGATATAAAAAATCTGGATTTTTTACAATTTTTTATTACTTCTACTTACAATTTAATCTTTTTTAGTTGGATGTTTTTAGAATTCTCATCCAAAAAATTCAAGAACATAAATAAAATCAGGATTATTAAACTAATTCTTTTACTTTTGTTGTTTATAATGCTATCAATGGGTATGATTAGTTGTCTTAGCAATATATATTAAAAGAAAAACAGGAAATAAAAAGTTTAAAACAAATATATTTTTAGTCAAAATCATCATCATAAACATAGCCACTCCTTTTAATTCTGATAGCTGCCTCACCACGAGAATTTTGAACAGCCATAAATGTAAGATATCCACCACCATAATTCAAAGTAACACCATATAATTTAGGAACAAGCTCCCTCCCATCATTCAAAGATTTAACTGCTCCTAGCTCGTATAGAATATTTGCCAGTTCGTCTATTGATTTTGTTGTCTTTTGACCACACAATCCTAAAACTCTTCTTTTAAATTTCATTAAACCCATACTTTTCCATTCTTCCAAGGTTCTAAATTTTTCACCTTTAGATCTTGCTCCCTCAGCTAAGATTCCTGTTAAATCTACATCTACTGCATTCGATATATAGCCAGTTTGTGTCATAATCTTTTATTAGGCAAAAAAGTTTATAAATTTTTCTATTTTTAGATTTTCCAGTATCTACTCAACTATGAAAGTATATTTATGTGGCGGGCATTATTGCATCCACATTGATGAACAAAAAGAATTTACTTTTCTAGATCGTAATCCTTTAGAGGCAAAGTTGCAAAATGATGAAGGAGATTATTTAGAGAAAAAAGTTGTTTTGTCGTTGGATCCTTGCGCAATAGAACCCTCTGTTAAATATATTCCTCTAGAATCATCTTGGGGTAATTTAAGGGAAATTCATGTTACAATAACAAGTGAACATTATAATATAATGCGCCTTAGAAGATTCAGTATATTTAGATTTGGTGCAGCCCAAAGTATTGACTTATACTTAGAGCAAGATATTTCTACACTAATATAGCTACTAATTCTAAATCCAACTTAAATTTCAAATAAGCTAATAAACATTTATAATCCAAAAACTTATAAAAGCTATTTCTCCGCCTATAAATCATGCCTAGAATAAAGAAAGAAAAATCTGAAAAAATAGAAAAGCAAGAGAAAGAAAAGAAAAAAGCAAAAGCAGAGTCTCAAAAAATTGACTCTGGGCAGCCAGAGCTAAACATTGGTTTAGTAGGCCAAGTTGATAGCGGAAAAACTACCCTAACACATGCTTTATCAGGAAAATGGACTGATACTCATTCAGAAGAACTAAAAAGAGGCATTACAATTAGATTAGGGTACGCAGATGTTATTTTTTATAAATGTGAACATTGCAAAGAAGAAAATTATACTACATCCCAAAAATGCAACTCTTGTAATAAACAAACTAAATTTCTAAGAAAGGTTTCTTTTATTGATGCTCCAGGCCATGAATCTCTAATGGCAACTATGCTATCTGGAGCTGCAATTATGGATGGTGCAATTTTAGTTATAGCAGCAAATGAAGAATGCCCACAGCCACAAACTAAAGAGCATTTAATGGCTCTAGAAATAACAGGTGTCAAAAACATTGTCATAGCTCAAAATAAGATTGATCTAGCTTCAGAAGAAGATGCTTTAAAAAATTATCACCAAATTAAAAATTTTATAAAGGGAACAATTGCAGAAAATGCCCCAATAATTCCAGTCTCAGCCCAGCATAAAATTAATTTAAGCTCTTTAATTGAAGCTATTGAAAATATCATTAAAACTCCAGCAAGAGAAAAGAATAAAGACCCAATCGTGTTCGTCGCAAGAAGCTTTGATATTAACAAGCCAGGAACTGAAATAAAAGATCTGGTCGGAGGAGTTTTAGGAGGAGCTTTGAAGCAAGGCATCCTAAGAAAGGGAGATAAAATTGAAATAAGGCCAGGCCAAGTTATTGAAAAAGAAAGCAGAAAAATCTGGAAGCCAATAATTACAGAAATTGTAGACATAAAGACAGGTGGTTTTTCAGTCAATGAAGTTTCTCCAGGTGGCTCAATTGGAGTATTAACAAAATTAGACCCATTTTATGTTAAAGCAGATTCTTTGTCTGGAAATGTTGTTGGCCATGCAGAGAAACTACCAGAAGTATTTTATGAATTTAACTTTACTCCAAAGCTTCTAGAAAGAGTTGTTGGAACAAAAGAAGATTTAAAAGTAGACCCCATAAAAAATATGGAATCATTAATGTTAAATGTAAATTCAGCTGCAACTGTTGGTGTTGTGACAGATATTAAAAAAAATGTTATTCATGTAAAATTAAAAATCCCAGTCTGCTGCAATAAGGAAGATAGAATCACAATTTCAAGATTGCATGGCAATAGATGGCGCTTAATAGGTTATGGAAAGATTATTTAGTTTCTAAAATCTCTAATAAAGATAAAAAAATCTCAAAACCATGAAAACAGAAATTGAAGCTAAATTTCTTAACATAGATATAAAAAGATTAAGAGAAAAATTAAAATCTTTAAAAGCAAAACTAATCCATCCAAAAATGTTAATGTTAAGAAAAAATTTTGACTATCTAAATCGCAAGGAAATAGCCGGTTGGATTAGAGTAAGAAAAGAGTATGGTAAAATAACATTAAGTTATAAAATATTAAATGATAGAACATTGCATGGAACAAAAGAAATTACAGTTGAGGTAGATGATTTCGAAAAAACTTGCCAATTTCTAACTGCAATAGGCCTAACTCAAACATCTTATCAAGAAACAAAAAGAGAGAAATGGCTTTTTGGTAATTGTGAGATAACAATCGATACATGGCCTTGGATTCCGACATTTGTAGAGATTGAAGCTGATGATGAAGAGTTATTAAAAAATGTTGCAAATAAGCTAGGTTTTAATTGGTCTGATGCAATGCATGGCAGTGTTGAAACAGTATATCAAAAATACTACAATGTTACAAACCAAGAAATTCATTATTGCCCATCAATTACCTTTACAAAAGTACCAAAGTGGTTGGATACGAAGAAAAAGATAAGAAAATTTAGAAAATTTGATTTTTAATAATTTAATTACTTTAAGATATTATCTCATTTTGCTTTGACTGGCTCTGCTCCTTAACCTATATCTAGGCTATTTTTCTATTTTACTCTACTATGGCTAATTTTATCTCCTCTGCGAGTTCTTGAAGTTCTATGCCCATGACGATTAATTAATGTTGGAACATGCTCAATCAATCCATGAGAATACATGTAATCATAAAGAGATCTATCTTCTCTCTTTAGTTTACCTCTTGTATGTCCATCATAGTGGGATAGATAAAACTCTAAAGGACTTTCACCATTCCTTCTATATCTCCAAGAGATAGATCTTCTATTTTCTTGTTCTGTATATCCAATAAGCGCTCTAATCTTAAAAAGTGATTTTTTCTTTATCTGCCGTATCCTCTCTTTTGTTAATCCAAATTCTCTACCTAATTCTTTAAGTTTCCTTCCTTTTAAATAATATTCAAGTAGAATATATTTTTCCTTCTCACTTAAAGTTTTATCCATTACTCCTCTAGCTCTTTCTAGTAATTCATTCTTTCCAAAATCATATTGATCATCTGGACTTGGCACTAAATCTGATAATGTTCTATCATCATCAATTGCTAAATCTAAAGAAAGAACTCTTCTCGGGCTAGGATTCCTTTTAAAAAATTCTAATCTCCTCAAATCTATCGCTCTTAATTTTATCTCTTTTTTAATTTCCTTTTTTGTTGGTTCTCTATCATGCCTCTCAAAAAAATTTATTGAGAAATTATTAATTTTAATTTCATTTCTTCTAGCCTGATAATGATAACTAGGACTTACAATAATGCAATTAATTCTCTCACAATATCTTCTAATAGCACTTGAAAACCATTTGTATAAGTAAGCTCTAGGGGAATATTCTTTATCATATTTTCTTATAGCCTTAGGTAATTGGTCAATTGCCTCAGGAGCTATTTCATCAACTGTTTCTCTCATATGAAACAAGCGTATATACTTAGATGCTACCATTTTAGCAATTGGCATTGATAATAAAACTAGTTTATGCCAAGCATCCTCTACATTACTAAAATCATATTTTCCATTCACTCTAACTCTGTCTTTTCCATCCCCATTACTTTTCCAATTATTTCCATTATCTATATCACCATTATTCCCACGCCTATCCCTCTGCGTTTCAAAATAATCATCAAGAATTCTTCTGCGTCCCTGCAAATAAACAAGAACTTCTCTTAATTGTTCTCTCGATAAATCTTCTAGTAAAACAGCAGGATGTTTTTTTACCATTAAGACCACTTTATTATTATAAATCCTTAAAATCAACTTTAAATATTTTTTCTTTATATCTTAATATTCAAGTTTCATTATTAATATCCTATTTATTAACCTATACATTTAAGCTGAATTATTTGCCTCTCTCTCCAACTTTGCAACGCTTTTTATTTTATCATTCTCTTTTAATCTCATAACAATCACCCCTTTAGTAGCTCTCCCAACAATAGAAATATCTTTAACACTAACTCTTATTACAACTCCTTTCTCACTCATTAAGATTATCTCATCATTGTCATTAACAGCCTTCGTAGCTACGACTTTTCCACTTGTCTCAGGCAGCAAGACATTAGTAACTCCCTTCCCGCCTCTTCTAGTTTTCCTATACTCCTCAACCCTAGTTCTTTTCCCAAAGCCTTTTTCAGTTATGGTTAGCAAAGCATCACTCTCTTCAACAATCTCCATTCCAATAACTTCATCTCCCTTCTCTAATTTTATAGCCCTAACCCCACTTGCATTTCTTCCCATTGGCCTTACATCCTGTTCATTAAATCTGCAAGCCTTTCCATTCTTAGTAGCTAATATAATCTCAGAATTGCCTTGTGTTAAGCTAACATATACTAAAGCATCATTATCCCTTAATTTTAAAGCTCTAATTCCACTCTTTCTAATTCTTGAAAACTCACTTAACTCAGATTTTTTAATCATTCCATTTTTAGTTGCCATAATTAGATAATAATTGCTCATAAACTGCTGAATTGGATAAACTGTACTTACCCTCTCATCTTTCCCTAATTTCAATAAATTAACAATAGCCTTTCCTCCTGAATATCTAGAACCTTCAGGAACCTGATAAGCCTTCAACCAGAAAACCCTGCCTTTATTTGTAAAGAACAATAAATAATTTAAATTGTTTGTTACAAAAATCTGTTCAACAAAATCCTCTTCTCTAGTTTCAGTTCCAATAACACCATAGCCTGCTCTTTTCTGCTGCTTGTATGTTGACAAGGGCAATCTCTTTATGTAGCCAGAATTTGTTATAGTTATCACAACATCCTCTTCCTTAATTAATTCCTCTTCCTCAATAGTCTCCTCTTCATGCAATATCTGGGTTCTTCTCTTATCTCCATATTTCTCTTTTATCTCCATCAATTCATTCTTAATAATCTGATATACTCTCTTCTCCTCTGCTAAAATCTCTCTCAACTCTTGAATCAACTTCAACAACTCCTCATGCTCCTTCCTTAGTTTCTCAGTCTCCAAGCTTGCCAATCTCTGTAATCTCATCTCCAAAACAGCAATAGCCTGCTTCTCACTTAATTTAAAATTCTCAATCAAAGATCTCTTAGCATTATCAACACTATCAGAAGATTTGATAATCTTCACAGTATTATCAATGTCCTCAATAGCAACCTTCAATCCATCTAAAATATGGGCCCTATCTTCAGCCCTTTCCAAGTCAAATCTTGTTCTTCTAGTTACAACATCTTTCCTATGATTAATAAAACTGAATATAATATCTCTTAAATTCATAACAACAGGCTCATTGTTTTTTAAAGCTAGCATAATAATTCCAAAAGTGATCTTCATTGCTGTATGTGCATAAATCTGGTTTAGTGTGAGATCTGGATTTGCTCCCCTTTTTAATTCAATTACAATCCTCATACCATCTCTATCGCTTTCATCTCTAATATCAGAAACATTATCTATTACACCATCTCTAACCAGATCAGCAATTTCTTCTATTAAAATAGACTTATTTACCATGTAAGGAATTTCTTTTACAATAATTCTTTTTCTCTCATTTCTCTCCTCAATCTCAGTCTTAGCCTTTACAATGATTTTTCCTTTTCCAGTCTCATAAGCCTGTTTGATTCCATTTAATCCAGATATATAAGCTCCAGTTGGAAAATCTGGCCCCTTGACATACTGCATTATCTCATTTATTGTAATATTTGGATTATCTATAGCAGCCATACTTGCATCAACTACTTCTATTATATTATGTGGTGGTATATTAGTTGCCATTCCAACAGCAATTCCAGAGCTTCCGTTTATTAGTAAATTTGGAACTTTAGTTGGCAATACAACCGGTTCTTTTAAACTTCCATCAAAATTGGGAACAAAATCCACAACGTTTTTATCCAAATCAAATAAAAGTTCTTCTCCAATCTTTGATAAGCGTGCTTCCGTATACCTCATTTGTGCCGGTGAACTAAAATCGATACTACCAAAATTGCCGTGCCCATTTATTAAAGGATAGCGTAATGAAAAATCTTGAGCCATCCTAACTAAAGAATCGTATATGGCGGCATCCCCATGCGGGTGATATTTAAAACAGTCTCCCACAATTCTAGCACACTTTGTAAAGGGTTTTGTATTCATCAAACCCATTTCATCCATCGAATAAAGAATTCTTCTATGAACTGGTTTTAAACCATCTCTAACATCTGGAATAGCTCTAGCTGTTATAACAGACATAGAATAATCTATATAACTAGACTTCATTTCTTCTTCAATCAACTTAGTTTGAATTTGTTCTTGCATTTTACAGATTATTTTGAATGTCTTCTTTTATTTTTATTGATAATCCTTCACTAATTTATTTTTTAGGTGCTGGGAAGGGTGGAATATACTACTAATAAACAAATCCTTTATTAAATATTTTCCAGTTTTCCATCACAAAATATACATTCCATTTTACAATTTTATTAGTTCTCCTTTAGAGCTTTCTCACTTTTAAAAACTTTTTTACATACTTTACAGATACTTACATTCAATCTGACTACAGGTCTATACATCTATGTTTGCCTCCTTAGCATGTTGCATTATAAATTCCCTTCTTGGTTCAACTTCTTCACCCATTAAAGTGCTAAACATCGCATCTGCTGATACAGCATCTTCAATAGTGATTTTCTTCAGAATTCTTTTTTCTGGTTCCATAACAGTTTCTCTTAATTCTTCAGAATCCATTTCCCCTAAACCTTTAAATCTTTGAATTACAATATCTTCTCCAATTTCTTTAAGTTTTTCTTTTAAAGCGTGTTCATCCCTAACATAACACGAAACTCTTCCTTTAATTATTTTAAATAAAGGTGGTTGAGCTATGTAAACATAACCATTTTCTATAAGTGGTCTTGCATACCTGTAAAAGAAGGTTAATAACAAACACGATATATGATTACCATCTGAATCTGCATCAGTAAGAATTATTATTCTATGATACCTTACCTTGTTAATATTAAATTCTTCTCCAATTCCAGTTCCAATAACTGAAATTAATGTAATTATTTCATTACTTTTAAGCATTTTATCTAACCTTGCTTTTTCAACATTCAATATTTTACCTCTTAATGGAAGAATCGCTTGGTATTTTCTATCCCTTGCGCTTATTCCTGTTCCCGCAGCACTATCCCCCTCCACAATAAACAACTCTGCCTTGCTAGGATCTCTTTCTTGGCAGTCAGCTAATTTTCCAGGCAAGCTTCCAGATTCAAGCGCAGACTTTCTTCTTGTCAATTCTCTAGCTTTCCTTGCTGCTTCTCTAGCCTTAGCCGCACTCACGCACTTCCCAATAATTATTTTAGCAACGCTTGGATTTTCTTCAAAAAATCTCGCCAACTTGTCATAAACTATTGAATCAACAAACCCCTTAACTTCAGAATTCCCCAATCTTGTTTTTGTCTGCCCTTCAAATTGCGGCTCAGGAATCTTGACAGAAATTATTGCAGTCAACCCTTCCCTAACATCAACTCCAGATAATTTTACATCAGATAAATTGTTTTTCCTGATATAATCATTTATCACTCTGGTCAATGCAGTTGCAAATCCA
>CAZCNK010000045.1:0-5880 GCA_964500345.1 Candidatus Woesearchaeota archaeon
TTTTTTAAAATAAAGATCAATGGCTGGAGTGGGAATCGAACCCACGACCATCGGCTTATGAGACCGAGAATATAGATACTAATTTCTACCACTGAATTATCCAGCCCTCTAGAAAGTTTAGAAAAAGATATCTATAAAAGTCTTTTTATTTCTTCTGCTGCTTTTTTAGATTCGCCTTCTTGATATTTTTTTCCAGGCCAATGCCTTAGACCGTCATTATTAAACCTCGGGATAACATGAAAATGAATATGCGGAACTACTTGACCTGCTGCGATTTTGTTGTTTTGGGCAATATTAACTCCGTCTGAATATTTTGATAGAGCAATAGCAATTTTTTTAACAGTTTTAATAGCAGAGCTTAGTGTATTTTCTGGCACATCTAAAATGTTTTCAAAATGAACTTTTGGAACAACAAGAGTATGCCCTTTGTTAACTGGGTTTAGATCTAGAAAAGCAACTGTATCTTTATCTTCATAAACAATCTCGCTTGGAATCTCTTTCCTAATAATCTTGCAAAAAAGGCAGTCTGTCATCATTCTAAGAAAACTGGGTCATTATTTAAATTTTACTAACCCGAAACTAACCTGACACTAATCCGACAGGTAGTAAGATATACCTTAGAAAGCTACAGTCTTTTAAAGAAAAAATAGTCCGTTATTTTAAATCGGTTTGATCTATATAAATGATGTGCTATTTTTCTATGAAATGCCGAGAATAATTCTATTGATTTGCAAGATTTGTTTTTAGCTACGTTAATCATTTTTTTTAGGAGCTTTTTGCCAAATCCCTTGCCTTGAAAATCTTTGTCTACTATCAACTCATCTATCAAGCCTACTTTTCCTTGCTCTTCAAAGCTTTCCCTTATAGACAAGGACACAAAACCAACTATCTTCTCATTATACTTGGCTATCAGAAATTCTTTTCTTTCATTAAATAGTCCTTTTAGATATATCTTATTCAGCTTCTTCTTGTCAAAGTTTCTGTGCGGCCAAAGTTGTTTTATTAGAAGGTAAATCTCTCCAAAATCACCTTTCTTCGGTTTTTGTATTTTTATAAGACGGTCCCGCATAAAACTTGAAGGAGGTTCATATTTAAAAAGTTTTAGGCATCAACTTTATTGCCTTACCCGCAATTTGAAATCTTCTAGCTAATTTTAGCACTTTCGCCTTATTCAACTTGCTATTTTTCAAAATAGCTTTTGCATCTGCCACATCACACTTTCTGTTTACAAACAATTTCATGACAAAGAGGCTCTCAGGATCAGTTACCTTTAATTTCAGCCCCTGAAGCTTAATAAAATTTGCAATGATGCAATAAGTTTAAAAACTTTATCAAAATTCTTTTTAATATGGCAAAAAAGAAAGCTCTTATAACGGGCTGTTCCGGGCAGGATGGATCGTATCTAGCTGAATTTTTGTTGGAAAAAGGATATGAAGTTCATGGAATAATTAGGAGAACAAGTATTCCAATAATAGCAAGAATAAGCCACCTTTTCAAAAATCCAAGCTTTAAACTCCATTATGGGGATTTGATAGATCAATTTTCTTTAATGAATGTTGTTAAAGAAGTTATTCCTGACGAGGTTTACAATTTAGCTGCTCAGTCCTTTGTTCACGTTTCTTTTGATCAACCTTACTTGACCAGAGAGATTAATTATCATGGTGTAATCAGATTAACAGATGTTTTAAGAGAGATTGTCCCAGATTGCAAGTTTTATCAAGCTTCAACATCTGAAATGTTTGGGAATGTCGAGGAAAGTCCACAAAATGAAAGTACTGCTTTTAAGCCTGTTAGTCCATATGGAATTTCAAAAAGAGATGCTCATCTTTATGTTAAATGGCTAAGAGAAGAAAAAGGATTTTTTGGCTGTGGTGGAATTCTTTTTAATCATGAATCTCCGAGAAGAGGAATTGAATTTGTTTCAAAGAAGATAATAAATTCAGCAATAAAAATAAAAGATGGCAAACAAGATTCTCTTTTATTAGGAAATTTAGATGCTAAGAGAGATTGGGGTTATGCACCTGATTACGTGGAAGCTATGTGGTTGATTTTGCAACAAAAAAAACCTGATGATTATGTGATTGCAACTGGTGAAAATCATACTGTAAGAGAATTTTGTGAAGAAGCTTTTAGACTTGTTGGAACAGAAATAGTTTGGAAAGGTAAAGGCATTGATGAGATAGGTATTAAAAAAGGATCTAATAGTGTGATTGTTAAAATTGATAAAAGTTTTTATAGACCTACTGATGTTTACAATCTTGTTGGAGATTCAACGAAAGCAAGAAAGATTTTAGGATGGAAACCAAGGATTAGTTTTAAGAATTTAATAAAGATAATGGTTCAAGATGAATTAAAACCTAAAGACAACTAAGATTATGGACCGACCGGGAATTGAACCCGGAGCCCCCACCTTGCGAAGGTGATGTTTTTGGCATTTCTTCTACCATTGAACTATCGGCCCATTAGATAATTTTTGTTATTATGCATGTTTTGTCATCATCATACAACTTTTCTTTTCTTTCAACATCAGAAAAAATTTCATCTAGAATATCTTTTATTTCTTTATTACTTTTTACTATATCAAGAATTTCTTCTAAATTTAGAATGTCTGATATACCATCTGTCATCAATAAAATTAAATCTCCAGTTTTTAAGCTAGTTTTGTAATACATTGGATTAATTTCTTTTTCTCCAATTGTTGAAAGAACAGTGTGTGTTCCGATAATCCTTTCTTTAGAGGTTTCAAGAACAAATTTATTATCTCTTATCAATAGAGTAGAACTGTCACCAACATTAATAATCTGCAAAAGATTGCCACTAATATAGCAGCAATTTAAAGTTGTTAAACAAATTCCTTCTGTTTCTTCAAAAATTTTTTTATTAACCTCTAGTGTTGTTTTTAAGATATCTCCATTGAAAAGTTCTTTAAGATATTTAACAGCCTTATTACTTGCTATTTTACCGCAAGGGCAAGTTGTAACTCCATCAGCTACAGCAAAAATATTTTTATTTTTATCTATTAAAAAAGAGTCTTCATTTTCTTTATGAACATCTCCTTTTTCAGATCTTGCAAGAGATTCTATTTTCATTTTCAACTAATTTTTTTAAATATGGACCGGTCGGGATTTGAACCCGAGGCCTTTTGGGTTTTCATCTCCCATGCCAAGGGAACGATCTATTGCCCAGCGCAGGTTTGAAAAGGGTGCAACCCTTTCTTCCAGGCTGATCTACCGGCCCGCAAACTTTTCTAAAAAGTCAATCTCTTTTAAAAAACTTGTTATTTTTTGAGAGGTGTTCAATCATTATAAAAAATTTATTTGTGATTGCCGAAATTCTTTCGGAATTTTCTCAGTAAAGTTTATTAAGAGATATATCTTTATCTCATCCAGGAGGCTCCAAAAATGGCTATCAGGTTCGTTGATTGGCTTTTGATAATAATGTTTATTTTATTGCTGGTCTACATAATAACCAGAGTTGGTTTTGGGATATTTTAAAATGGTGTGGAAAAATAAAGACTTAGACCTATTGCAGATTCTTCTCGACATAATCTTCGCTATATTCTCTACGATCTTTATTATTCAATTACTAATGAAGATTTTTGGCGGAAGTCCAACAGAGATACAGCTATTATACGGTGGCTTCATTTCCACTATCCTGTTCATCTCAGGTTTGAGTTTGAAATTTAGTTATAAGCTAGGCAGAATTGATCAAAACCTTATCGATATAAATCATAGGCTAAAGAAAATTGAAGTTAAGATTGAAACAATCTAAGAGAGACTAACAAAAAGTAGAAACTAAACTCGGCTAAAAGACTCACCAGCATTCTTAAAAACAATCTTCTTGTTCAGTAACCTCTTTAAAGTTGTTGTAAGATCAGGTATCTTAACCCTTACCTGTTTCATATCATCTCTATTTCTAATTGTAACTGTATCATCTTTCAAACTTTGATGATCTACGGTGATCATAAAAGGCAATCCAATCTCATCAACTCTCCTATACATTCTTCCAATGCTTCCTTTATCATCATAAATTGTTTTAAAATCCTTTTTAATTAAATTATAAATTTCAATAGTTTTCTCTGGCAATTTATCTTTATTCACTAATGGAAAAACAGCAACTTCAGCAGGTACAATTTGATAAGGAAATAAAAATAAAGTTCTTTCTTTTTCCTCTTTAAAGAAAATATCCATCAAAGCCCATATATTTCTGTCAACGCCAAAACTAAGCTCAAGAACATTTGGAATAAATTTTTTATTGTCTATTAAAACTTCCATCTTCTCCTTAGAACCAATTTGATGTTGTGTTAAATCATAACTTCCTCTTAAATGCAATCCTCCAATTTCTCTAAAACCACCCATAGTCTCTAAATCTAATTCAAAATCAAAATGTATTTCATTATAAAATGCTCTTTCATTTTCAGCTAGCTCCTTAAATCTAAATTTTTCTTTTGAAATTTCTAATTTTTCTAAATAAAAATGCTGAATCTTTGCTAAATGGTAAACATAGAATTTTGGCAGTTTCAGTTCTTTACAAACATCTTCACAACTCATCTCAATGATTTTATTTGATTTTCTGTTTTTAACTAAAAAAAGTCTTAATTTATAATTTTTTACAGAATTCCAATCATCTACCTCATTTATTTTGTGGTGATCAAAAAAAATTTGCAGTTCAGCCTGATTAAACTCACGCAACCTAAAAAATCCGTGCCTTGGGCTGATTTCATTTCTAAAAACCTTTCCAATGCAAGCAAGACCCATTGGTAATTTTTCTCTTAAGGCGAAGATTTGTCTTTTAAAGGATAGATATGGATTTTGAGCTGTTTCTGGGCTTAAATAACCAATTTCTTGCCCTGTGGCACCAATTTTTAATTCAAACATCATATTGAACCATTGAACCTTTTCTAAATCAGAACCGCATTTAGGACATTTTAATTTGTTATCTTCTATTAATTTATCCATTGCCTTGCTTGTTAATCCTTCTACATTTATATTCAGTTCATCTTCTATAAACTGATCAGCCCTAAACTTGAACTTACATTTTTTACATTCAGTTACAGGATCTTTAAAATTCTTCAAATGGCCAGAAGCTTCAAAAACAGCCCTAGGCAAAATACAACTTCCCTCTATCTCATAATAATTATCGTTTAAACTTAAAAAGAAACATCTCCAAAGATTTTCCCATTTTTTCTTCATTATAGTTCCTAAATGACCATAGGTCCAAAATCCAGCAGGCCCATTATAAATCTCAGCTGTTGGAAAGAAGAAACCCCTTTTCGTGGCTATATTAGTTATCTTCTCTGCTTTATCATTTTTTTTCATAACTCAACCTTTTAAACCTCAATCCTAAAGTTTATAATCTTTTTGCTATACTCTTTCTTAAAATGTACATATTTGAAGAAGAAAAATTAATAAAAGAAATTAAAGATAAAAATCCAAAAAGAATCCTGCTTCAGTTACCTGAAGGTCTAAAGAAAGATGCATTTAGATTAGCTAATTTTATAGAATCTAAAACAAACACAGAAGTGATTGTTTCTGGAGAGCCTTTATGGGGTGCTTGCGATGTAGCTGTGAGTGAAGCTAAGGCTGTTGGAGCTGATTTAATTGTTCTTTATGGCCATGCTGAATTCATAAAAATTGATTTTCCTGTAATTTATATGGAGGCAAGATTTGAAAAAGATATAACTGAGCTAATTGAAAAATCACTTATTAAGATTAAAAATTTTAAAAGAATTGGTTTAATAAGCTCTGTTCAGCATATTCACAGTCTAGAGAGTGTAAAAAAAATTCTTGAGAGGAATAATAAAGTTGCAATAGTACCAGAGAAAAAGGGATTTTCTTTTTATGATGGCCAAGTTTTGGGATGCGAGTATAATTTAATTAA
>CAZCNK010000045.1:5890-7067 GCA_964500345.1 Candidatus Woesearchaeota archaeon
GTTGATGCATTTTTAATTTTAGGAAATAGGTTTCATGCTTTAGGAGCTGCATTAGCTGTGAAAAATCCTGTTGTATTAATTGATCCTTATAATGAGGAGATAGTTGAAATGAATTCTTTAAGGGATAAGATAATAAAACAAAGAGCTGCTTTAATTGAAAAAGCTAAAGAAGCAAGGAAATTTGGGGTTATAATTGGATTAAAAGAAGGACAAAAATTTGGATCCTTTTCTCATATAAAAGAAAAATTGAAGAAAATAGGAAAGGAATTTATTTTAATTTCAATGAATGAGATTACAAATGATAAATTAATTAATTTGTATAATGCTGATGTTTTTATTGAGCTTGCTTGCCCGAGAATTGCAATTGAAGACGTTGCAAAATTTTCTAGGCCAGTCCTTACAGCCCGAGAATTTTCAGTTGTTATTGGAGATTTAAAATGGGAAGATCTGCTTGAGAGTGGTTTTTTATGATATTCTTGCTGGTGAATTAAAACAAAGATAAATTATTTTAGTTTCTGCAAAAATGTAAAGTTAGTTTTAACTTAGCTACTTTACTTAACAAAAAAGAAAGTTTTTTAAACAAACAATCTTAATATTTAGGAATGTTTTACAATGGATAAAAAACAGACTTACTTAATGATATTGTTTGCATTTCTATCAGCAATGCTTATTGTAGGTTGCACTCCAGAAGGAAAAGGAGTACCTAATGAAAAAAAAGAGGCTATCAAAACTAATTGCGGTGATAATGTTTGTGAGGGTTTTGAGGATTTTAAGAATTGCCCTCAGGACTGCAGCCAAGAATCTGGGCAGTCAACCAAAGGAGAACAAGCTCCAACTAAAGGAGAAGGCAAAGGAGAATCTGGTGTTGGTGTTAAAGGAGGAGGTGAAGTAGATAAGGGAGGTATGATAAGTGGTTTCTGTGGTGACAATATATGCAATCCTGGAGAAGAAGTAAAATGCCCACAAGATTGCATAGGTGGCCAAGCCCCAGGAGAGGGGCCATTTATTGGAACTGGAGAAATAAGGACTGAGGCTATTCTTGAACTTGCACATGGGTCATTCATTAAGATGGCATCAATTGAAAACAGCAAGGTAGTTATTCTTGCCAAAACCGAAGCTGCTCGTCCAATTGTATCAGTTGACCTAAGTAATCCATCAAACCCAAAAGTCCTTGATG
>CAZCNK010000045.1:7077-8828 GCA_964500345.1 Candidatus Woesearchaeota archaeon
TTTTCTAGCGTGGCTGTCAAAGGGAACTATGTTTACGGCGTGGCCTCGTTTGGAGAGAGTTTAGTTATTGTTGATGCATCAAATCCATCAAATCTTAATCCTATCAGCAACTTGAGATTTGGAGATGCATATGGTATTGCTGTAAAAGATAATTATGCATATATTGGTATGATTGGTAGCGCATATTGGAATAATAATCTTAGAGTCTTTGACATATCAAATCCTGAAAATCCAACACAAATATCTCAAACATCTCTGACACATCCTCCTTCTGGAGCAGAATCTGAAGAGTTTTCTTGGGCCAGACCAAATCACATGATAGCATCAGGAAACTATCTGTATATATCAGCAGGAAAAACCGGATTAGATATTTTTGACATATCCAACCCTAGACAGCCTGTAAGAAAAGGAAATTTACCACCACCCCAAGGAGGGCATGCTAATGATATATATGTAAAAGATAACACAGCTTACGTTGCAACAGCAGAAGGAAAACTTCAGGTAGTTGATGTTAGTAATCCATCTTCACCAAATTCAGCTGGTATTTACTCTGGAGGATTCTTTGTTGTTCAAGGAGTTACTGGATTTGAAAACTATATTTCAATAGTGGGTTATAAAAAACAAGGAAGTCTTGAATTTAATGCAGTTCAAATCTTGGATATTTCTAATCCAACGTCTCCGACATTAGTTTCAGAATATATTCATAATATAGATCCAAAGCCCGAAGGTGTTGGTATGTTTGACTTTGCAATTTCTGTCCCAGCATTTTGGTCACAAAATAGTTTATTAGTTGCAGACAATAATTTTGGTCTTCGTGTGTTTAATATTGGAAGCTTTAGTCAACCAACAACACTAGCAGAAACTGGAAAGTTGTTTACATTTGGAGAGGTAAGAGATGGCTGTGCTTCTGGGAATGACAAAATATTCTTTGAGCTGTATGCAGGAAATAATGTTGTTGCTATAGTTGATATTCAAAACATCCTGCAACCAAGGCTTATTGATTATTTTGAATCAAGAACAGGGGCGTCATGGAATAAAGATAATCTTGATTGCAAAGGAAATGCATTGTACATAGCTGGAAATGAAAAGACAATAATCATTGATATCTCTAATCCATCCAATCCTCTAGTCAAAGAACAGCTTCCGCTGAATGGAAAAGGCACGAAAGTTAAGGTCTCAGGAAACCTATTAGCAGTTGGTTATGTTGAAAGATCAACAAATCAAATGAGAGTTCGTGTTTATGATATAACAAACCCGCTTTCCCCAGTTGAGAGATCAGATATTCTTGTATCAAGCAGACCTGAGAAAGTAGCAGGTGGGATTGAGATAATAGATAATATTATTTATATAAATACAATCCAGTCACTTTATAAGATTGATATTAGTGATCCATCAAGGCCACAGATTGAAGGCGAATACTCTCTTGAGAATCTCGATTTTGGCCAGCAGGGATTTACAACATTGCCATATGAATTCACAGCTAAAGGCAATATTCTATATGTTGCAAGGCCCCAACAGATAGAAGAGGGTGGCTCTACAAATCATCTTGCAGTAATTGATATTTCAAGTTTCACTTCAGCAAGGATATTAGGATATAAATCAGTTCCATGGCCAATGAGAGCTACAGAACTTCAGATTATGGGCAATAAACTTTTCGTGCTTGATGTAAATAAAGGCATTATTGTTTTTGATATATCTAATCCGAGAGATCCTGTGCTGGAGGATCAACAGGACTTTGGCAATTTTGGATT
>CAZCNK010000046.1:0-8715 GCA_964500345.1 Candidatus Woesearchaeota archaeon
CCTTATCCAGATTGTAAATCTTTAGATTGTGATGAATGGTGTCAAACTTCTATATGCCCTAAACCTTAAAGTTACAATGTTCCTTTAATAAAGTCTTTTACAGTACTATTTATCTGTAATTGCGTTAAATCTATCATTTCTAACACAAAGAATATATTTGTAATATTATTCATATCTGTTAAAGGATCTATTAGGCTAGTAACATAGTTAATAGCCCATCTTTTCTTCCCATAAATTGTATATTTATCAAATCTTCCAAATTGTTGAGAGCCATTAGCTAGTCTAATATAAACTTGTCTTTCATTAAATACCCTAGCATTAGGAGTTTCCTTAAAAATTCCTTTCTTTATTGATATATCACCTTGAGATTCATCAGCTGCTTTTATTTTAAATGTTAGTAGGGGTCTTTGAGCAATTTCAATATCATCTCTCGAAGATATATGGGCATTATTAATATCACTAGGGTTTGCATTAATATTTAGTCCGTCAATACCTATTCCAAATATGAAAATATTATTTTGAAGCTTATTTTGAATATCTATAGAAGCGCTAGTTAAATTAATTGAATTAAATCCTAATGTTAAGTTAGTGACATTATAAAGAGTTCCATTGCCTGTATCATTAAAGAAGTTTTCATTACCTGTATTTGTATCAGGATACGTATCATTATTTCCATCCATATGAGAGATATTTATTAATTCATTACCATGAGTTCCAACTTGCTCTACAAAGATTGTCAGATTAATATCTATGAACTCTGAATCTACCGGTAAAGGATTAATATTCCATTCAATGCTAGCTCTAAAATCTCTTCTAGTAATCGATGGAGGATTTCCAGGAACTGTGATTTTCTGTCTTCCAGTTTGTAAAAAATCATTTGGATTATTTGTTCTATTCCAAGTGACAGCATTCTCATCTTTTCTAATATACCCATTCCACCTTATGTCTACATCAGCAAGTTTAATAGTCGGATCAATTATAATAGGATAAACCCTAGATTCATTCTTTAACCAATCTATTGGCATTGTTAATTTAAAATTAATTTCATTTTCTATTTTAGTAGCAGTAAAGTTAAGACTAATAAAATCAAATTTATCATAAGCCATTAAATCACTTATTGTTAATCTATCTTTATTACTGTAAGAAAGTACAATAGAATTATTATTTATTGTTACATTGTTATTAAAAGAATTAATTTTAAAATCTATAATAATATCACTTGTAATAAAGTCAAGTATAGATTTATTATTTATTATAATCTCTTCTTTTACCTTTGTTGGCAAGTAAGTGTATCTTAAATCAACTCCCGGATAGATATTTCTATAGACTACAGTATTTTTGCTAATTTCTGCTACAGGGTAAGATTTTGTAAATACAGATAAATTTATTAAATCAAAAGAAACTCTTGTATTGTTATAAATTATTAAAGGTGCAACGTAAGAATTGTTAATATTAAACTGATATAGATTTTTATCAACGCAAGAATTGTAACCAGTTGCACAGTTTACTATATCAAAGGACTCATTTATCTCTTTCCATATTCCATTTTCTTGATAATACTTAATATTAGAGTAGATATTATAAGTGCAAATTCCATCAGAACAAGATTTATCATAATTAGGGCCATATTCCATAGCATTAACATCTACTACTATAATTAATAATAAAAGGATCCAAATTTCAAGTTTTATTTTCAAGTTTATTTTTCTCATATTATATTTTAATCTGAATGGTTTGAGTATTTGATGTAGTTGAATTTGATACACTAGCCGTTACATTATATGTTCCTAAAGCTCCATAAGTATATTCAAATAACACAAAAGCATTTTCACTTTGATTTAAAGTTAAACTGTTAGTGCTTTGTATTGTATTTCCATCTCCAGGTTTTACAGTCCATGAAAAACCATCTTGTGTATTAGGATTGAACATTTCAAATTCAAAAACAGCTGTAAGAGAACTTTTATTTACCATATCTAAGCTAGCAATTAGTTGTGGTCTTATTCTAAAGAATCTAATGCTCTTATTTGTAAGATTTGCTGCTCCACTAAAATCATTACTAACATTAAGTATAATATCTTCTTGTGAATTATTTGTATTATTTATTTCCGTTAAGATAGTAAAATTACTTGAAACAAGGCCATATTTATCAAAGTCAAAGAAATAAGATATATTTAAGCTCATATTCCACCAATTTATTAGGTAAATCCCAATCTCTCCATTATCAGTCTTAAAAACAGAGCTTAAAATCAAAGGTATAGGATCTCTTGACAGCATATCACAGTTAGCTGCTGCTGTTATAATCTGAACTTGCTTCCCGCTAACATTAACAAATGTAACATTTAATGGCCTCATAAATTCTCCATACTTAATAAAATTAGAGCTATAAAGATAGCTGTCTAATAATTGCTTTAAAAATATATTATGCTGGTTTAAATCTGGATCTCCAAAGAAAGTTGTGTCATTATTGCTAATATTCTCAGTCCTACTCAATAAAATGCCATGGGAAAAAGCAAAAGTATTAACTAAATCTGTAAATGTATTAAAGAAAATACTAGAACTTTTAAGTCCAGAGTATTTTTCACCCCACCAAGGATCACTTGCAGCCAATAATTGAAAATCATGATATATACTAGAAAATAAAGGAATATTCCTTTCTGTTGAAAATTGAGAAACACAAGGAACATTAGCTGATATTTCTAGAGTTCCAATAAAATTCTCATAATAGCCTTCTGTATCTTGAGTAAAATCTTCTCCTGTTGCACTTTCTACACTAGAATCTACAAATTCAATAGTTTCTCTTGGTCCTCTATAGATATGCTTGCCACCTCCTATGCTATGATTCCCGTGAGCTGGATTCGAATCATAAGAAAGTTGAGAAGGACCCCATGCATTATGATGCAAATGACTTATGCTTGTATTATAGGTTCCATTTAGATAGTCAATAATTTGTTCTTTTACAATAGTTCTCCAAAATGGAGCAAATGGTTCCATGATTAATTCTCCTTGTGGAGTTAAAGCTTCACTTCCATCTTCATTAATAATAGACCAGTTCTTAGCTGTTGTAAAATTATTAAATCCAAATGTAGTAGAAGTAAAAGAAGCATTAGGATGCCATCTAGCTGCATGTGTGTATATCATTACCTTACCATTTAATTCATTTCTTATCTTTAAAACTTGTTCTCTAAATCCTTGCTTAGGGTCATATTTAGGACTTTTACCTGGGAATGTATCATTAAACCATTCAAAAAAGAATATATAAGGAGTTGTTAAATTAAAGAAATTTTTATATGATCTTGCTGTAATAGAGGCATTATCATCTATTATAGCATTACCAGTACCATTTCCTATGTAACCAATTATTAATTGATTATCTTTCAATGATTGTGGAACATCAATTCTATGCTCTAACTTACTTTTATTAAGCCATTCTACATTACCCTCTATTAACCAAGCTCTATAAATCTTAGACGCATCAAACCAGTCTCCTTCCAAAACCCCTAATGAAAAATTATAAGGCAAAGAATAATTATTTACTGTTGTAGAATTTTCTGGAAAATGTCTTAGTCCAATTGTAATATTATCATTGTCTCCTTCAAAAATAAATTGTTTAGAATAAGCTAATGGATCTTCTGCATGTACGTATAAACCACCTTGAGAATCTTGATCATATAAAGCAGTAAATTGCATCCCCATAGCCCCATATGGATAAAAATTATTATTTTTAGGTAAATCATTTGTTGTATTTTCAGGATATTTTATAATCGTTCCTGCTGCTTTTATCTGTGGATATACTAAGAAATCATCTACAGGACTTCCTAAACTAAAATAAATGAGCTGTGGCATTATTACCTCAAATATGCTATATGGAGATGGAGTTTCAAAAATACTAACTGCCCATTTAGATAATTTTTCTCCATTTTTTAAACTCACATTAATTTGAATTCTATCTATTTTTTGCCCTAATTGCCTATCAATAAATGTATTATTCCACATAAATATAAGCTTTTTAATATCTCCAGTAATTTCAGAAGAATTTGACAATATTGAAGAATCAAGATAAGTAAGATTAACTTTTAATTTAGTATTACTATTTCTTACAGTAATTTGCCAAAAACTCTCATTAGCAACACCAAATTTAACTCCTGTCACTTTATTTGTTATATTAACTAAAGAAACAAGTTTATCTTCTATTATAAAAGTAAAATTTACTAAATCATTTTCCAAACCAATTTCTTGAAAAGCTTTAACTTTTGTGGATGCGATTATTATAGTTATTAATAATATCAATAAAGTTAGGTAAAGTTTCCTCTTTTTATTTAAATTACAACCTATAATTTTAATTTTCCCCCCCCTGCACATGATTAGCAAATATCTTACTTTTGTTTATTATTTATAAGATTATAAACTTTTCTCTATCTCTGCTTCTCATTGCTGGTTACAACTTTTTCTATCTCTCCAAACAAACTCTTAACCACCATAGTCCCATACTGCCCAGGTCCAAGAAAAAAACTCAAGAGACATTTTTTCTTCCCATTATTAATCTCATCATCCAAATACTCATAACTAAAATCCTGTACATCACAATACATCTTTCTCATACTACCTTCACTACTTATCTCATTCATCTCCCTAATCAAAAAATTTTCTTTTTTAATTCTCTCTTTCTTAAGCACCTCATTATAAATCCTCTCAATGCTTTTATCCTCAAACTCAGTTAGATAGCCAATAATAGGGATCTTCTCAAAATTATTATTCAACCTACCCAAAACCAAATTAAACAAATAACTTTGGTAAGAATGAACATAAAACCTCAACATCTTCCTCTCAATTTTCCTCAAAGCACCAATATAATCCCTACCTTCACTTTCAACACCGATTAGCCTGCAAGCATTTTCAAAATCTCTTTTAACAATTGACTTTCCAATCTTCCAATTTTTTCCCTCAATCCCAAATCTCTGTCCATCAAAAAAATTTTTAACTCTCCCAAATTTTAATTCCCTCTCTTCATCCAAATCCCTTACCACTATCCTAAATCTATTTCCCCTTAACATTCCAAGATTAATCCTCTCCTTCCCCTTGCCAGCAAACAATAACTCTATGTCCTTAATCTTAAATTTAGCTAAGTCCCCTTCAAAATTAAAAACAGAAATATGTTGCTCAGTTAAAGCATTCTTATCTTTATTACCAGCATATCCAAATCTCTTAAAATTAATTCCGCTTCTCTCGCTTATCTCTTTAATAGCATCTAAAGTATTCCAATTTCTCTTCCTCATCAAATAATAGCTATAATCTCCCTCACAAATATCTAAATCCATCTCCTCCCTCACAAAAAAATCCTCGGGCATTGTTTTTATTTTCATTCTCAATAACCCCTTAATTAATTAAATATATCTTTCAAAACAACAATGTTTAATAACAATAAACTCTAAAATCTTTCTATGCCAGACATAATAGTATATGATACCATTTATGAAGTATTAAGAAAAGAAAAGTACAATCCGGAAATCCAAAAACTAGACAAAGATTTCTTCAAAAACATAGTAAAATATCTAGAAGAAAAGCAAAAAATCCTTCTCTCCCAACAAGTAAAAGAATCAATCTTTTCAGGAGAAGCAGAAAAAACAAAAATCCAGCTAGAAAACTTTAAAAAAATCCTCAAAGAGTTATATGAAAAAAGAGAAAATAAAATCATTCAACTAGCCATTCTTTCATCAAGAATAAAAGAAAAACCGCCAACAGCCCAAAGTTTATTGCCGGAAGAGCAAAAATTCCTAAAATCTCTTAGTTCAATATTAAATTCTTACAGAAAGAATATTTTAAGCACCCTTCTCAACGCTCAATTGCCATCAATTACAGAAGAAAAAATAGAAGCTGACGAAGAACCAAAAAGCATAAAAACCGATACTAAAGAAACAGAGCAAGCAGAAAAAGTAAAAATATTAAGGTTCACAACACCAGTTCCAAAATTCATCGGAGATGATTTAAATATCTACGGCCCCTTCACAAATGAAGACATTTCTTCAGTGCCAGAAAAAACAGCCAGTCTCTTAATAAAAAAGAACCGAGCAGAGGAGATTAAAATTGAAACTGCCTAAAAAAGTAATGAGATATTGCCCAAAGTGTAAGAAGCACACAGAGCATACAATAGCTCAAGCTAAAAGAAAAGAAAGGGGCACTTTAAAAAAAGGCTCAATAGAAAGATCAACAAGGAGGGGTCATGGTCTAAAAGGTTTTGGCAACAAAGGAAAATACTCAAGAAAAGCAATCACAGCCTGGAAAATGGTAGGCGCCAAATCCTCAAAAAAACAAGATCTTACTTACAGATGTAAAGATTGCAGCAAAACTTGGACCCAAAGAAAAGGATTTAGAGCAAAAAAATAGAATTTAAATAATTAAAAAACATAAGCAGAAATTAATCTCTTAATTTAATTTCTTAATTATTTCTGAAAAAGAATTAATCCCCAAACTAACAAAATCACTGCGAAAAAAGAAAATAAATTTCCCAATACAGCACCCTCATAAATAGCATATCCTGTAATCCCAGAATCCATCAAAAACAATGAGGCAATTATCATTAAAACAGCAGCAGCCTTGCTCATATCCTCTGACAGAATATCACTTAAACCTTTACCCTTGCTAAATGGTCTTTTTAAAGCTCTTAACCCTTTTACAACAGCCCCTGGCCTTCTCCCACTTACTATTAATTCAGTTTCTCTTTTCAAACCCTCAAATATCTTAGCTAAATCTCTTTCATCCATTCTTCTCGCCTTATAATCACTCATAGCCTTTCTAGCAATGGTATTAATATAATTATGAAGCGTGGCATGGCTCTGTATAAAACCACCATATCTCGCATTAAATCTAGAGATCTCAGCAGAATAACCCAATGCCTTCATCTCACCCTCTAGCCGATCAAATGCATTTCTTCTTTTATATGCCATTAAATCACCTCATCCTTAAATAAAGAAATATAATTACTGCCAATAATCCAGTAATCAAAAAAGGAGAAGCAGCCCCGTAAGTCCCGCTAAAAACACTATATCCAGTAATTGAAGTCTCATGAGATATGAATATAATAAGCAAAGTTAATATTGAAAGAGAAATCGTTAAATACTTTGTTAAAGATCCTAATAAATCCTTTTTCCCCTCATTCACCACTTTTACCGCAACCATCACTAAAATAGTAACATTTTTAATATATAAACTTTTCCACTCCACCATGAAAGCAGTACAAATAGAGCAAAAATCAAGATTCATCAAAGTAAGATGCTCAAAATGCAAAAATGAGCAGATAATATTTGGAAAACCCTCTACAAAAATAAATTGTCTAGTCTGCGATAAATCAATTGCAGATCCCTCAGGAGGAAAAGGAAAAATAAAAGCCAGAATTTTGGAGGTTTTAAGCTAATGTTCTATAAAAAACAAGGTTTCCCGGAAGATTCTGAACTAGTAATCTGCACAGTCAAACAAATCCAGCATAACACTGTTTTTGTTTCTCTGGATGAATACCAAAACAAAGAGGGTCTAATTCATATCTCAGAAATCTCCCCTGGAAGGATAAGAACAATTCATGATTTTGTTAGAGTAGGAAAACAAATAATCTGCAAAGTAATTAGAGTAAACCAAGAAAGAAACCATATTGAGCTTTCACTAAGAAGAGTCTCTTTGATGATGAGAAAGCAAAAACTAGAGCAGCATCATAATGAACAAAACTCAGAAAAAATCCTTGAAGTCCTTTCAAAATCCCTCAACACAACACTTCCAGAAATTTATAAAAAAGCTGGTTATAAAATAATTGAAAACTACCCCTCTCTTTACTCCTGCTTCCAAGACATTGTAAAAAACGATGAAAAAGTTCTCTTAGATATTGGAATAGACAAAACAATAACCAAAAAACTAGCTGAATTAATAAAGCAAAGAATTAAACCGCCAGAAGCAAAGATAACAAAAACACTTACTATTAAAAATCCATCTTCAAATGGTATTGATATAATAAAAAACTCTCTTCTAAAGTCTCTTGAATTCGCAAAATCAAAAAATTATAACTTCTCAATAAAATACCTGGGTGCTCCAAGATATTCATTCACTATTATATCTCAAGATTTCAAGACAGCTCAAAAAATGATAGATGACATCATAATCTTCACAACATCACTTTTAAAAAAAGAAAATTCAGAAATCTCAATCTCAAAATAGAGCATAATAGATAAGATATAAGATATAAAATATAATCAGTAAAATAGAAAGAATAAGTAAAATAGAATGAAAACAGAAATCCTCAAATGCCCGAATTGCTCCATTTACACTTTAAAAAAAACCTGCCCGAATTGCAACATTAAAGCTCTCTCCCCAAAACCAGCCAAATACAGCCCAGAAGACAAATACGGAAAATACAGAAGACTAGCAAAGCTCTCACTCTCCAAAAAATCTCAAACAGAAAAAAATTTATCTTAATCTCTCTAATTCCACAATCCTCTTATTAGAATCTATTGAATTTGAAAACATCTTCCAAAAAACTCTTGAAAGCCACTCTGCCCACTCCTTCTCCTTTATCGTATAGTAAATAAATATCTTTTTATTTAATTCATGAATCTTTCCAGTTGGCTCTTTTATTTCTTTAATTCTAAAAAATTTATTATCAAATACAATTGCTCTTAAAGGCTGTTCTCTATGCCTTATTTCTATACTTTCCTTTCCATACTTAAAATTTAAAGA
>CAZCNK010000047.1:0-8604 GCA_964500345.1 Candidatus Woesearchaeota archaeon
AACTTGCCAAAAATAAATGCAGAAGGGGACGTAGTATAACGGCAGAATAGATGGAGCCAGAAGAAAGAGTCATACCCTTTTAAAAAACAAAAAAATAAAAAAATAAAAAAACAAAAATCTACAGAAAAGAAGAAACCATCGGGTCCAGGTTCAAATGAGCCTTTCTTAAAAAGAAAGCCTCGGGAAAGAAGCTCTGAAAGTCCTGGCGTCCCCATTTATTTTATAAAATTCTGTAAGTCAGAATCTAGCATATAGATAGAAACCTTTATAAATATTTAAACCATTCTGAAGTAGTGTCAATTTTAAATAGCATAAAAGTAGAAAAATGTTAAACAAAAAAAGGATAAAAAATGAGTTATAAAAAACTGTCTTTTTTACTTGTCCTTGTCGTATTACTTTTTCTAGAAAGCTCTTTAGATAATCTAGCATTCTCAACAAGAGAGATCCATCAAGTAAAAGTAATTGATTTAATGATACCAAAAGATTCACTAGAGTGCTCTAAAGAAATTTCTGCTTTAGTCACAATATCAAATGATGGCACTGTAGATGAAAACATTTTAATTGAATTAATAAGCCCATCTTTAAATATTAATGAATTCTCTCCATTGCTTAAAGTAGAGGATGGAAAACTCTTTAGCTATATGTTTGAAATTTATCTTACTAATGAAATCTCAGGTAATAAAGAATTTGAGGTAAGGGTGCATTTTAACAATAATAAGCAAAGTACGAGATTCTTTAAAAATTTCCAGTTTTATGAATGCCCAAAAATCTCAGCAGAGGAATTTAAGAATCAAGAACTGGCAAAAAACTCAATATTAAGCAAAGCCCAAAACTCAAGAAAGCAGTTAAGCTTCTCTATGATACTAACCTTATCCTTAATAATAGCTGTATTTTTATTAATAATAGCATATCTAATAATCACATACTATGAATTATGAAAATAAGAGGATTAAAATGTGTTATAAAAAACTACTAAAAGGCAAAGTTTATGAAGATTCAAAAAATTCACATATTGCTCAAAAACAGAAAGCTTTAAATACTAGTTATAACTCCAAAATAATAACATAAATTTTTCACTATATGGGGGTTTGATAAAATGCAACTTTTCAGAAAAATTATATTACCTTTTTTAGCAATTTTTGTAGTTTTATTTTTAGCAGGCTCTGTTTACGCAGAGTCACCAAATTACGACATCTTAAGAATTAAGGTTAATGGACAAGAAGCCTTTGAGCAAGGCGGTGGTTTTATAATTCCAAATCTAGATGTAGAAAGAGGAGAAAGGGTTGATATTGAGGTTGTAATTAGGGCTAATGATACTATTTCAGGAGGTTTAGTTCCTGATGTAAGGGTTGAATTTAAAGTTATAGGTTATGAATTTGGGCCTATTTCAGACATTACACCACTATTCTCAGTTGAACAAGGTCTTACTTATATAAAGTCAGGCACATTATTTATTCCAGATGATATAGATGCTTCAGAAAGATACAATTTAAGAATTGAAGTATCAGATACTTTAGATGAGGAGCAAAAGGAATTCACATTGCATATAGATGAACCTAGACACTTCTTAAATATTTTTGATGTCTTAATAAATCCAAGCACAACTATACAAGCTAGTCAACCATTATTTGTTACACCAAGAATTGAAAACTTAGGAGAATTTAAAGAAGAAGATATTGGAGTTAAAGTATCCATTCCAGAATTAGGAGTTTCAGCTAATAACTTTATAGATGAGCTAATTCCTGAGTTAGAAGAAGAAGAGCAGCAATTTGATAGAGATGAAGATAGTTCTCAACAAATAGATCTACTTTTAAGAATTCCAGAAGATGCTCAAAGTGGAGATTATACAGTTAATATAGATGTCACCTATAACAGAGGTCATAGTTTTACAAGTGCAACTAGAAAAATAACAGTAGTTGGAAGAGCTCCAGAACAAGAAGTTGAATCTATTATAAATATTGATAGTACAACAAAACAAACAAGACAAGGAGAACCAGTTACTTATAAATTAAATATAGCTAATCTTGGAACTGAAAAAGGAGTATATACAGTTGCTGTAGAAGGAGTAACCTGGGGTCAAGTAAGAGTTGAGCCAAGTTTATTCACTGTGCTTCCTGATTCAACAGGAGAAGCAACAATAACAATAACTCCAAATCCAGATGCTGAGCCAAGATCTTATATAGCAATTGCAACAGTCTCACTAGGAACAGAAGTACTTAATCAATTTTCATTGTCAACAGATGTACAGTCAGCAAGAGCAGCCCCAACAGCTGCCACAGCTTTAAAGACAGCATTATTAGTGATATTCATAATTTTAGTAATTGTCTTAATTGGCTTAGGAATCTTCATAGCTGTTAAGAGAAGAGGAGAAGAAGAAACAGAAGAGCCAAAAGAAGAAGCCAAGACTTTTTACTAATTTTTATTAATCTCTTTCTTAGATTTTTATATCTTAATTTTTATATCTTATTTAGATCAAAAAGAACAATTTATATAAATCTATAAAAATTAACTCTGGAAATGAATCTCAATCTCTCTAAAATAAAACCAAAACCAGAATTTGACCAGCACATCTTAATAGATAAAAAAATTCTAAATAAAATAGTCTGTATTTCAAATATCGTAGAATCAGATATTGTCTTAGAAATAGGCTCAGGTATTGGCAACTTAACAAAACTTTTAGCTGAAAAGGCAAAACTTGTTTATGCTGTCGAAAAAGATCCTGCCTTTGGAGAAATTCTAGTTAAAGAATTTGGAAAAATAAAAAATGTAAAAATTTTAATTGGAGATGCTTTAAAAATACAATTTCCCAATTTCAATAAAATTGTCTCAAATCTTCCATACCAGATCTGCGAACCTTTATTCCAAAAATTAATCCATTATGATTTTGAATTGGGTATTTTAATGGTTCCTGAAATCTTTGCAAAAAAAATTACCTCCAAAGATCAGGAGAGTTTGCTTTCTATCCAAATTCCTCTATTTTATGATACAGAAATAATTGACAAAGTAAGAAGAGAAGAATTTTATCCAGAGCCAAGAGTTGACAGCAATATAATAAAAATTAAGCCAAGAAAAAACCCAGGTTTTCAAGATTATATCTTAAGAGAATTGTTTTTGCAGGACGATAAAAAAACAATTAATGCGTTAATTGAATCTTTAATCAGGGCAAATAAAGCAATTAAAAATAAAATTCTAACGAAGAAAGAATCTAAAAAAATTGTTGATAGCTTTAAACTTGGAAAAAATCTTTTAAACCTCAGGGTTGCAAGTCTGTCATTAGGTCATTTTAAATTACTTATTGAGAATATTAAAAGCTTATAATTAAAAAAATTATTTCGAAGATTTTAAAAAGAAGGATTAATCTGGATATTTAGTGTTAGTACAAAACAAATTTATAAGAGAAAAACTTAAATATCTATCTAACATATATAAAAGCGATGAAAATAGCTAAAGGAGTCTTAATATTAGTATTTCTAGTCATATCAATCAGTTTAATGCAGATTTCTCCTGTTTTGGCTGAAGAATGCACAGCAGATCCTGTAAATGACTGCACTATATCTCAAAGTTTAACTCTTAACAGAAAAAACTTCAATGTTATTAATATCCAAGTTATTGGGAATAATCTTGTTTTAGACTGTAATCAAGCTAACCTTTCAGGAGCTGGTTTTGGATTCTCAGGCATATTAATAAATAATACTGAAAAGGTTACTGTAAAGAATTGTAATATGGATTCTTATTCTCATGCTATTACATTTTGCTCGCCATCAGATTGCTTCCCTTCTAATTTAACCAATATCTTTTACAATAATATAAAAAACACTGAATTTGGGGTATTTATGAGCCTTAGTATTGATGATGGTGTTTCTAATTCACTTAATATCTCCCATAATACATTCACAGCTGTAATAGAAGCTATAACTGTTAAACAAAGTACTGATACAACCATATTCAACAATACGATAGATTCAGGTTCAGGTAGAGCGATTACAACAGGAATAATTATAAATGGAGGCATTATACAAGTTAAATCTAATAAAATTTCTTCACAACAAAAAGGCATGAGTATTGGGAGGGTAACAGACAGCTTGTTTATTAGTAATGAATTAACTAACAATAACGCTGGAATGGAACTAGGAAATATAGAAGATTCTTTATTTATAAATAATACTCTAACTAATAATGCAAATGGTTTAACTTTTAAAGGATCTAAAAGAAATTTAGTGCTAGGTAATTTTATTTCAGATAGTTTAGTGGGAATCTTTTTAGATGGACCTTTGAGGGGTTCTGGATCTCCAGATGCAAATTTGGTATTTTACAATGATTTCTTGAATAATCTCAATCAATCAATTGACCAAGGAAATAATATATTTAATGCGACAGTTATAATATTTGGTTTTCCACTTAACTTAGGTAATTATTGGACGGATTATGATCAACAAGGTGAAGGTTGTAATGATGACAATTTTGATAATATTTGCGATAATCCAAGAATGATTGATTCAGATTCAATAGACTATAAACCATTAATAAGCCAATTTTACGGAGAAGCTCCTGCACCAACAATAGAGCCAATTGCAGACATAACAGTAGATGAGTCTAATACAATTTTAATAATAATTAATGCCACAGGCTTAGGAGACTTAAGTTATACAATTGACGATTCAAGATTTACTCAAAAACAGTCTCAAAATGAATTTTCCTTACAAACAAATTTCACTGATGCTAGTTTATTTGCTGTTAAGGTTAGAGTAATGGACTTACTAACAAATCTAACTACAGGACAACAAGTAAACATAACAGTTAATGATGTAGCAAATACAGAATGTGGCTCAACTCTCAGAAATAGTTGCACAGCTACTCAAGACACACTAGTCACTTCTCCAATTAACAAACTCAAAGACGGGATCTATATTTCAGCAGATAGTATCATATTTGATTGCAATAATACTTTACTAGACGGATCAGGTCATTACATAATAAATGATGCTATTAAAATCAATGGAAGATCTGGAGTTACTTTAAAGAATTGCAACATAAACAATTACGACGATGGAATCATTGTTGATTCTAGCACAGCTATCACTCTAGAGAACAATAATCTAGATTCAGATTTCAATGGAATAACTCTAATTAACTCAAATATTAATAAAATATTAAATAATATAATTCAACATCATAAAAACATCGGTCTTCATTTAATCTCATCTTCAAATAATGATATAATTAATAATGATGCTTCATTTAGCAATGACCAACCAGCAATAGGAAGTGGTATAATTTTAGATCAATCCAATAATAATAATATTACTAATAATGATGTGGTATTGAATAATATATTAGGATTATCTTTAATTGCTTCAAGTAACAATAAAATATCTAAAAATAATATTACAATGAATTCGAATGGTGGTTTGAATGTAATATCTAATTCTAATCAAAATATAATAAATGAAAACAATATCTTTTCAAATGGTGTATTTGGTGCTAGATTAGGATCCACTAACTCTAATTTAATTTACAAAAATAACTTCATATTAAATGACCCTCAAGCTAAGGATATAGGTGGAATAAATAACTTATGGTCATTTAATGGAGAAGGCAACTTCTGGAGTGACCACATATGCCAAGACACTGATCTTAATGGAATATGTGAAAATCCATATATTTTCCAATTTAATCAAGATAACTTCCCATTTGCTGATCCGTCTGGATGGGAAAACAAATGGCCAATATTTATCTCTACTCCTATTAAAAAAGCATTTGTTAATGTAACCTATAATTATGATGCTGGCGCAGTTGATCCAGATAGTCAGCCAAATCCAACCTTAGTGTATTCCTTGCAGGTATTCCCAGAAGGAATGACTATAGACCCTATAACTGGGGTAATAACCTGGACTCCTACTAGTATGGGAAGCTTTGGTCCTGTTTTTGGAGGATCAACAAAGAGTGCAGGTAAGGGTAATAAAGTTGATGTTACTGTTGCTGTTACAGATGGCGCTGCTACTAGATTACAATCCTATCAAATAACTGTTGGAATTCAAAAGAGATAATCTAGTTCTATTTGATTAATGTGACCACCAAAACACTTATAAATTTGGGTTGCACTACAATTCTATATTAAAAGGGGAAATTTCTAACTGTTCCCAAATAAAGAGGTATCTTCATTGTATAAAAAATATATTATAAAAGGGGGTAAAAATGTAGGGCCTTATTACTATGATAGTGTAAGGCTCAAGAATGGGAAAGTCAAGACAATTTATTTAGGTAGAAATCCAAAAGTTGCACTACCAAAAAATAAAGTAGGTAAAGATTTATCTTCTACTTCATCTCCGCTATGGAATTTTAATTTAAAAGACAATCATTACCTATTAATTGCAGTACTTTTTATCTTTCTAGGATTTTTTGTTTTTGGCAGTGGAGAATTGCCTTCCTTTGATTCTGGAAGGATAACAGGGTACATTGGATTAAAAACAGGGCCAATAGAAAAAGAATTCTCACAGGACATTAACTATATTACAAATAAGACGTCTATTTACACTCTAGAAGTAAGCAATCAAAAAGAATTGAGATCTTTAAAAGTTAGCTTAAGAATTTATGGCGATGGAGATGTTAAAGTTTATTTAGAAAATGGAAAGAATTTAATTTATGCAAGTAAACCCGCTGTAAAAAAAGGAATACTAGATATTTTAACAGGATTTGCAACTCTTCCAACTACAATCTTTGTTAAGGACCAGAGTGGAGATGAAATTCCAGCAATAATAAACTATTTAGAAAATGTATTGGAAATCAAGTTTGTTGATAAATCAGTATCAAAATTAATATTCAGTAATCTTATCGGAACTGAAATTGGTTACTCAGAAAATAAAATTGGTGTAATTGAACCTCAGGATATTATTTTTAGCAAAGTTTACTCTCTTGATTTATCTAAGACTGGTTTTATTGATGGAAAATTGTTTTCTATAGCGTCTGACAGTTTTTTATACAGATGTGAATTTTGGGATTTCTCCTTGAACCTGTGCCTCGGTGAATGGGAAAAAGCATTGAATTTAAATTTAACTCAAGAATACAATGTTAATCTGTTAAATAGAAGCTATGGATTTGCAGAAGGTCACTTTAAAAATGATACTAACATAACTCAGGTTGCACTACCTAAGAAAACAACAAATTTAACTGTGAATATCTCCTCTAATATCTCACTTGCTTTAGAGAGCCCAGAGCAAAATATCTCCCAAATCTTAAATGAAACTTATTCAGAATTTATAGATCAATGTGTAGATACTTGCAATTTGACTTTGACTGGTTTTAATAAAAAATTTTACAATATAATAGTTCAAGTTGAAAATGCCACTGTTCAGCTTACTAATTTTAAATACAAATTGCTTTTTGAAAATTTGGCCGAGGCCCAAATAGCAGAAGCACCAGTAGAAGAATCTAAATTTATAATAGGAGAAACAGAAGAGTACAAGGTTGTTGCGAACAAGCCTGTTATCTGGGTTAAAAAAGTTAAGCTAATCTCCCCAAGGTCTAATATTAAAGTTGACATTCCAAAAGAAGCGACTAATATTTCTATTTTAGAGATTGTCGGAACTGAAAAAAATAAAGTAGAGAACTTTACAGTTGTTGAAGAAGAGAAGAAAGATTTTATAACAGGTTTGGTTATTGCACCAATTGAATCTGCTGGAAATAAAACTATAATTATAAATGAAGAAGTGCAAGAAATTGAAATTGTATTTGAAACTGAACCGCCTAAGACAACAGAACAAAATTCGACAGAAGGTAAATTAGTTACAATTTATTCAGATTTGCCTTACAAGAATATTGTGACTTATACATATATTGATGAAATTCCAAAAGAATATCTAGAAGTTTATTGGCTGAAACCAAATGGAAAAGAAACAGTAAATGCGACATTTATTGATTCAAACAGTAATACATTAATTGATTATATTGAATGGATTACCCCTTCTCTAAGTAGCCAGGTCTTTGAAGTTAAAATAAATATTCCAGAGCACAAAATTAAAAGACATAAAATAAATGAGGGTGCAGAAATATCCCCAATATCTGAAAAAAAATGTGATAAAAACAAGTGTCAGCTTAAGATTTATTCTTATGAGAAATTTATTTTAAATAATGGCCGCCTTGATGTTATAGAGAATATTTTTGATAATATAAGTTGTAGCATTGATGTAGATATTTGTGCAAGAAATGGTATCTATGGGGTTGAATTTAAGAGGAGACCAACTTCACTTGATTCAATTAAAGTTTTTAAAAATAATAATGAACTATCATTTACTCCACATAGAATTTTATATTCTGGTGGAAATCAAGAATTTTTAATTAGTAACGCAAATCCAGTCATTGGTCATGCAGTTGATAACTTATATATATATAAAAATATTTTTGGAAAAGGAATAGATATTTTACTTTCATATGATATAAAAAATTTAAAAGAAGAGATTATTATTTCAGAAAATTTAACAGTTCCACCAATAAATATATCCCCAGAATTAATATCTCTTGATATAGAATATAAATTAAATATACCTCAAGGAACTAACTTGTTTATTGATGGTACTTCTTTCAGTCCTAGCTTTGATAAACTTTACA
>CAZCNK010000048.1:0-8559 GCA_964500345.1 Candidatus Woesearchaeota archaeon
TTTATAAAGCATTGTAAATTATATATAGAAAACTTTAAATATAACCTAAATGATGGTTATTATAACCTAAATGATGGTTATTTTTACAAACAGCTAGTATATAAAATGGCACTACTCAAATTTTTGGAAGAAAATCAAAATACTAGAAAACTATTCGGAAAAAGGGAATTAAAAATAATAGAAAAACAACTATTGGGAGTAAATTTAACGCAATCTGAGAAAAACAGACTTTGTAGAGATATAAGAAAAAAATTTGAGTTTATAAAAGATGTTACTAAATTCGAAAAGGACTTTGAACTAAAAAAAGGGGCAGAAATCAAAAAAGCGACAGAAGAAGCCAAGAGAGTAATACTAAATGACATACTGTTCAATAGAATCACAAAGATAATATTATTTGGTTCAGCAGCAGAAAATAGATTAACATTAAAATCTGACATAGATATAGCCGTTATGTTTGACAAAATAAGTTTAAGAGATGCAACATTATTCAGAATAAGAGTTTCTGGGCAATTAAGTAAAAAGATAGATATACAGGTATATAATACCTTGCCAAAAAAAATTAAAAGAGAAATTGACATAAAAGGAAAAGTTATTTATGAAAAATAGGCTAAACAATAAAATAAGAGAATTGGAAAATTATCTTTCTGATCTCTTAGAGATAATCCCCCTAAATTTTGATATCTACTCATCTGACAAAAAGACCAAAGCAGCTTGCGAAAGGTATTTTGAGAGAATCATAGAAGCAATTGTTGACTTAGCATTCCTCGTTATAAGAGATAAAAACCTTAAAACACCTGAAGAAGATAAAGAAGCCTTTGATATCTTAGCTAATGAAGAGATAATTTCAAAAGATTTAGCCTTGAAACTTAAAGATGCAAAAGGAATGAGAAATATAATAGCTCATGAATACGGAAGCATAGATAACAAAATTGTGTTTGAATCAATTACAGAAGAATTAGAAAATGATGTTATAAATTTCATAGAAAGCATAAAGCAATTAAAAAATAAACAAAAAAATCAAAAGATCACACTAATTTAATTAAAAATAAAAAACTAAATCTTCTTCACCAATTTCTCAAACTCATCCAACTTCTCATCAAACACCTCAACAGCCTTAACAAGAATTTCTTTAGGCTCTAATTGGCCCCAAGATTCTAAATAAAAAATAAATCTCTCTTTACTGGCCTCAACTTTCACTCCATTTTTCTCGCAAATATCTTCGCAAGCCTCATTCCACTTCAAAATATCATCAATCTCCAATTTATTTCCTTTCTGAACCAAAGCCCCATCACAACTCTCGACAATCTTTTTCAAATTTCCAACTTTCTCAATAATTAACTCAGGATATCCCTTGTAAAAAGCTAATCCAGGAGAAAATTTAGCATGTTTTTTTCCAATACCCAATTCAGCAATGGCATCAAATTTTAACTCTTGCCCCTTAACTAACTTCACAATAAGCATCTTCTCATAAGCAGGAATCACTTTTGGATCTGTACTCTTAATCTCTCTAGAATAAACAATACAAGGTCCCTTAGCTTTCAAACTCAAGCAAACCTGGCAATGTTCACAACCCTTTCCTTTGCACTTGCATTCATCTTTAAAACCATAACTCTTCAAATCACTCCTTAATGGAATTAATCCAAGTCTATGTGCAACCATCTCATTATACAAAGCAGAACTATTTCTCTGCATGTTTACTTCCTCAATAGCCAAAGTTGGAACATGATTGATAATAAATCTTCTTAGAGTATTTGCAATATTGGAATTTATCCCATCAATCAAAAAAATTAATTTCTCGCTAGTCTTTTTCAGAACCTTAATATTCATAATTACACTCTCCTTCCTCTTTTTCCATGACTTCTCCTGTTTCCATCTGTTGGCGTAGCAGTCACATCCTCTATAACACCAATCTTTAATCCAGATCTTGCTAAAGCCCTAACAGCAGCTTGCGCTCCTGGACCAGGACTATTAGGTCCATCATGCCCGCCAGGTGCTCTTATTCTAATATGAACAGCATTTATTCCCATCTCTCTTGCTTTTTCAGCAGCAATCTTAGCAGCTCCCATAGCAGCAGTTGGACTTCCCTCTAATCTATGCGCTTTAACAATCATTCCACCACTTCCCTTTGCAATAGTCTCACTGCCTGTTATATCAGTAATATGCACAATCGTATTGTTATAACTAGAATAAATATGACAGATTCCCCACCTATAATTTCCTTGTCTTATCATTTTTAATTATTAATCTTCAAGCGCTAACTAAAACCTTTTTATCAACAATTTTCTCTTTTGTCTCTTTAGCAATTTTCTCCCTCGTAGAAGCTCTCTCAGCATGTTCAATATCAGCTAATCTCGAACCTGTCCTAAATCCTATTTCATTTTCTTCATCCCTCTTTACTAAATACGAAGGCACATCAACACATTTTCCTTTAACAAAAATATGGCAATGAACAATAAACTGCCTTGCTTGTTTTACGCTACTAGCTAATTTTCTTTTGTAAACAATGCTTTGCAATCTTCTACTCATTAAGTCATTTATATTTAAATCCAAAACATCATCTACCTTAGCCTCTTTCTCCGCTAGTCCTAGTCTAAACAATTTTTCCAGCAATTGCTTCTCTTCCTTTTTGGCCTGTTCTCCAGTTCTTGAAATTAAGTTCTTTGCCTGTGTCTTAAATTTTCTCAATTTTGAGTCTAATTTCCATATTTCTTTTTTATTCTTCAACCCATACTCCTCTCTTATAACTCTTTCTTTCTCTATCCTATCTTGTTGCCAAGGCTGCAACGGCCTTTCATATTTTCTTCTTATTACTTTCGGATCTCCCATTTTATCATCCCAAACTGAAACTTGTTTTTTATTTTATCTCGATTATCTCAAATCTATTTCTCTCCCTTTTATTTCTCCTTCTTTCCTTTCTTCTCTTCAGCAAACTTTGCAGCTGCAGCTATTTTAGCAGCTTTCTTCATAACACCAACAGCTCCACCTTTTCTAAAGTGGCTCTTTGTTCTTTGTCCTCTAACCGGCAACCCAAGAGCATGCCTTACTCCCCTATAAGATTTTACTTTCTTTAAAAATCTAATATCAAATTCCCTCCTTAACTTCAAATTAGACCCAGTTAAATGAATATCTTCTCCTGTCTCATAATCTTTTTTTCTATTCAGCATCCAGCTAGGGATACCAGTAGGCTTTTTCAAAAACTCCTCAATTCCCTTAATCTCTTCCTGCTTCAAACTCTCAATCTTTCTATTTCTATCTAAATTCAAAACCTCGCAAATAGCATTTGAAAAGCTGCAACTTATCCCGTAAATCTGAGCCAGCCCATAATACAACCTCTTATTTCCAGGAATATCAGTATTTGCAATCCTAACTAAAGTTCTAGCTAGTTTTTCTATTTTCTGCCCTTCTCCACTAGCTTGTTCACTTCTTTCCATTTCTTTCCTTTCTTGAATTTTCACGCCTTCTTGCATAACATCAAATTTCAAAACACAATTTAAAAACATTACGATTTGAGGTTCTAATCAAACACACCTCACAAAGTCTATAATATTCTCAAAAGTCTCATAGATTGTATAATATCCTCAAATTCTTTATGCCCTTTAAATCTGGACTCAATCTCCCACATACGCATTTGAAACCAACTAAGGAAGTCGCCCTTATCTATTTCATGAGCAGATATAGAAACTCTTTTAACGTCTATTATTTTTACCTCATAATCATCACCTTTTCTTCTCACAAGAAAATTACCTGGATGAGCATCACCATGAACAAGAGTAAGATGCCCACTCGAAACATATTCCATTAATTCTCTATATGAATTCAAAAAATCTTTTTTTTTATCAAGCATTTCTTTTGGAATAAAATCATAAGGATCAACATCAAATTCCTTGCCTCCCTCTTTAAGTTTACCGCTAAGTCTAGCCTTTTCTATTGCCTCTAAAAATTTAGGATAATTTCTTCCCAAAGCAACAAAAGTATAAGGAAGTAATATTTCTAATGATTTTACATAAAAATCTGCACTCCTCTCAAAAAAACTAATCTCTTTTTCCTCTATCACATCAGCACCATCTCTTGAAACCAAAACTGGAAGAGTCATTTTAATGCCTCTAACCATTTCAGCTGGAAAAACATTAATCATATTAAGCGCATTTAAGCATGCCTGTATTAATCTGTTTCTTCTGTCTAAAAATTTATTCTTAGCTTCCATTAATTCGCTTTCATAATAAGAACTTGGCAATAATATTTTTCTCCCACTAATCTTTCTTAAGCAGTCCATAAAATCTAAAAACAAATTGTTTATTTCATCCGTAGCAGTTGGCCACTCTAAATTCTCTATTAAAAACAATCTCAATTCAGGAATTCTTCCATAGAACTTAACAAGAGGAGAAGTAAATCCTACCTCACAACATAATCTTTCTAATGATCTATAAACAAACTCTGTATAAGCATCTACAGTCGCTCCAGGATAAATCCACCTATCTAGTTCATCCGTATTGAAGGCAATACCTCTCAAATTCAAAGACTTTTTTCCCTCACTCCCTTTCTCATTTTTATATAAATATGTAACAGCATAATGTCTAGATCTTCCCCTATAACTACATTCTAAGTCCTCTATTACCACATCCTCTAAAGTGCCATTTACTTGAGAAGCTACTTCTCTGTTAAAATGCGCTACTAATCTTTCCTTCATTGTGCATATAATTTTTTATGAACCATAAGTTTAAGAATATCTTTACTAACTTGCGGCAAGATTTAAATTACATCCCAACAAAAACCTTATGCTTGTCCTCTTCTTTTATCTCCATTAAAACTCTCTTTATTATCGATTTCTCAGGATCAGGCATTAACTTAACCCTCTGCTTAATATCCTCAAAGCTCTCAAACTGTTTTTTCTCTCTCTCCTCCAAAATCTCCCACATATGCTTCTTTCCAATGCCAGGTATTAATTCTAATTGATGCCTTCTGGTATTTATAGGCCCAGCCTTATTAAAAAACTCAATAAATCTGCTAGGATTTTTCTCAACCAACTCCTTAATTATATTATCCAAATTTACCTTAGCAGTCTCAGTCAATTTATCATAAGGAATCTTTCCAACTATATGATGTATCTCGTCTCTTTTCCCTTCTCCCATATAAACCTCATCTAGAGGCTGCAAAAAAACTCCTTTCTTAGGTACTAATTCAAGTAAAATAAAGAATTCCTTTCCCATAGCTTGCGCTATTGCTGTCTTCATATGCATTGGTCTCCTGTCTGAAGGATAACCATTCGGCAAAAAATCTAATACTACTGCTTTTTCTTCTCTTGCTCTCTTTATCATTTTTTCCTACTTTAAACATTCTAATACCTTTTCCAAATCTTCTTGTTTTACACTAGTCTCCCCAGCAAATATCAATTTCAAACTTTCAACATCAGTTGGCATCACATCAATTATCTTAGCAATATGCTTCTCATTCAATCTTGTAATATCCAACCCTCTTAATTTTTTCTTAATCTCCTCTGCATCCTTAATACTCATCTTTACAAAATGATTCAAATACTCCAAAGTCTTATTCGCTCTGAAGCTCAGTTCCCTTTTCTCCTTCTTAATCAAATTCAATTTCTCTTTCAACTCAACCATTGAAATCGGAACTTCATTCACAATCTTTATTTCTACCATTTTTTTCCTTTGAATTTCAACTTTTAAAAATTTATTAATTCATTAAAATTAAATCCTTTTCAAATGAACAGGATGCACAATCAATCTCTTCTCCTTGCCCCCATCTCTAATCAAAACCTTATAGCAATCTCCAACTCTTTCCTCAACAACCCCTGTTTTGCCATAAAATCTTGGATGATACATTCCAGCATGAACAGCACTCTCCATTAACAATCTAACATTCTCTCCATTTTTAAATTCTTGCAAATAATCTCTTATTCTAATCTTTCCACCCATCCCTAGTCCTTTCTTTAACTTGCTCCTTGTTTTCCTTCTTAATCCACCAATTCTCTTTGCCATAAATCTAAATACCCTATCATCTTTATAAAACTTTTGCTACTCAAATTTAAGCATGCTCTATAGAGTTTACAGCACAATTAAAAGTAATGTTTTTATACTAGAAAAATAAAAAAACAAAGGGTGGTTAAAATTAATCCGGACGTATTTAGAAATTTAGCTGACCATTATCATAAAATTTGGCTAGCAGAAAGACTTCTAATGCATGTTAATCAAGGTCCTGGAATTGATCTTTTTGATAATAAAAGAGGAGTTGAGCTTAAAGCCAGACACTTTATCTGGAGTCCTAGATACACAATTCATGCACATCAAAGAAAAGAGTATCCAGAATCTTCTAATGGTAGAGAATTATTTCTAGCATTTATGCGTTATAGAACAAAGAATCCAATAAGCAGAATGCATCCTAACCATATCAAAAGCTCTATAACCTGGAGAGAAGTTAAGATAGTTCCTTTTTCATTCATTAGTCAGTATCCTGTAAATCACGGCAGATATGACAGTTATATTTATGTTGTAGAAAGAGATCTACCAAAAGATTCAGATTTAGAAATAGCAGCGCAGTCTGATGAAGGTATGATAAGAGTAACTCCAGAATTTAAATTAAACAAAACTCTAGAAGAGTTAATTCCATTTTAATAGAAAAATCTATTTATTATTTTTATAGTATCATCAAACTTATTTAACATTCAAATTATCTCTCAACACAAACCCCAAAAGCTTTATAAAGAAAAACCATATAAAAATTTTAACTTGACAAAGAGGTGCATAAATGAACTCTAAGTATATTATATTTCCAACGATTCTAATACTTGTAGCATCCTTTTTTTCCTATAATCTCTATCAAAACACTCAAATAATCCCCTTTAAAGATCTCTCACTAAAATCAATAACAGGCTACGATGTACTTTCCTCAACTAACTGCCCAACAGAAAGAACTGTCATTAAACTCTCCTCAGATACAAATGCTCATGCAGAACTCTTCTCTCAATCAAATTATAATTTTGCAGCATGCTCAAGCATTGCAGCTGCCTCAAGAAATTGCCAAACAGATCCGGTCGTTATTAAACTAACCTCTCCAACAAATGCCCATGTTTACTCAAAAGACTCTACAGTCCCAAATTTAATAGATGTTTGCTTCTCAAATCTAGATTGTAAAATTATGGGAAATACTTGCGATGAACCAGGTGCAGAATGCTTAATGTCCTTATCCTCAAATTCCAATGCTCACGCAGCTAGATGTGATTTTTATGATCTTAAACTTTGTTGCACAGCTCAAGGAGCAGGTCCAGGTTGCGGCGATGGAACTTGTGACTCAGCATCAGGAGAAACTTGCTCAACCTGCTCTCAAGACTGTGGTACATGCCCAACAAATTGTGGTGACAATATTTGCAATGCAAGTATTGGTGAAGATTGCAGTACATGCTCACAAGATTGTGGCACATGCCCACCTCCAGATTTATCAGACTGCACAGAAAATTTAACATCCTCATGGCTCTCAACATCAGCTGTAGAAGGAGATCAAGTCTCATTAAGAGTTACAGGAACAGATGATTGCAACAGCCAAATATTCCAATTCAATGTATTTGATATAAATGATATAGATGAAAGTGATATAATTACAATAGACCCTCAACCAGCGACATTCCAAAATGGCAAAGCAGAATCTTCATGGATAGCAGAATTTCATGGAGCACCTGCTGCAAATAAATACAGCTTTATAGCTAGTACAACCATTAATGCAACCTCATTCCAAGTTCAATCAACAAATCTCTTAACAGTTACAAATGCCTCTGCTCCAGTTTGCGGCAATGGAAGAGTTGAAGGTTCTAATAATGAAACATGTGATGACGGAAATCAAAACAATAATGATGGTTGTTCAAACAACTGCACATTGCAAGGATCATCAGGCTCACAATGCTCAGATCAATGTTCAATCCCAACTTTAGGAACTTGCATCTCTCAATCACAAATAAAATTCTGCGGCCAATACGATGGAGATTCTTGTCTAGACCTATCAAATCCTCAACCTTGCCCATCAGGTCAAACATGCAGCAATGATTATGGCTCTTGTATCCCAATAATTTGCGAGAATGCTTTCACCTGCACAGATTTCGGTGAATGCATAAATGGAAAAAGAACAAGAACATGTACTCAAGGATCAACTAACCCATCATGTAGCTCCTATACACCACTCTTAGAAGTTTCATGCACAGAAAGTCCATCCCAAGAATTCCCTGTATTCACAAAACTTAATATACTAGTTACACTATTAGTTTTAATATTATATTATATAATATCAACAAACTTAAGATCCAACATAAAAAAGGAGGTTTAAGATGGAAATCAAAATATCAATCAAAAAAAAGCATTTATTGCTTCTTTCTCTAATTTTAGTCATAGGCATTGCAATAGCTACAACAGGTGATGATCCAAATATATTCGGGCACACATGGTCTCAAATCAGCGTCGGAACAGAAACCCTTGAAAGAGCTCTTAGTTTTGGTAATCTTCCAAAGATAACAACAGGCGACTTGAGAAAGCCAATACAACAAGCAATTAATGAGGGAGA
>CAZCNK010000049.1:0-8425 GCA_964500345.1 Candidatus Woesearchaeota archaeon
CTGTTTATCATTGTTTCATCTGCATAGAAACTATTGCCAAGATTATAACCTTGTTTCTCTATAAACTTATGAACTTTCAAAGTGTATCTTCTAACCCAATCCAAGATAGAAACATGACTAATTTTATGGCTAAGATGTCTCTTCAATTGGTTTTTCATTTTCCTACTTGATAAATTAGAAATGTACATATCAATAGACATTGTGATTATTTCAGGTTTGTTTCTCATTCTGTAAAATCCATCATCATTTGTAAAGAACTTGTGACAATCTTTACAGAAATATTTTTGTATTTTCCCTCGATGTTCTGTTTTCCTAAAACCTTTCTTTAGAAAATTTTTACCTGAACAATGTTTGCATTTAATCATGCCTATATTCAGGTACATGAAGTATATTAACCTTTCGGTACATGAAAAAATTATACTTCTTCTAATACGATTTTTCCTTTTTCAACCCTAGCTTTTAATTCTTTACCAAGCAGTTTTGAATCTTTAACCACATCTTTTGGCAAAGTAGTTATATACCTTGTATACTCTGTATTTCCTATCTTTTTATCTAAGACTTCTCGTATCTTCATAAATTAATTCAGGAACATGAAGTATATAAATTTGTCTGTACCTGAAAGAAAAATACATCAAATTAGGTGACTTTAACTTAACAGCTCACCGTTTCTGTTCACTAAAATACACAAACATCACGAAATAATGGACAAACATCTTAAACCTTGAATACTCTTTATTAATGATAAGATTTATATATAAGTGCTCATTAGTAATGAGTATAATGGAAAAGGATACTTTAAGAAAAATAGTAATTAAGCAAAAACAAGAAATTGCAATTAAACAAAATCTTGTTAGAAGAGAATTACTTGATGAAATTTTAAAATGGTTTAAAGACAGCAGGGTTATTATTCTTACGGGAATTAGAAGATGTGGTAAGTCAACATTGCTTAAAGAAATCATGCAAAGTATATCTAATTGGTGTTACGTTAATTTTGAAGACGAAAGATTCTTGGATTTTAAAGCCCAGGATTTTGAAATGCTTAACGAAGTTTTAATTGAGAATTATGGCAATATAAATATTTATTTTTTCGACGAAATACAAAATATAGAGAAATTTGAGACGTTTGTCAGAAGATTGCAAGATGAAGGAAAAAAAGTTATAATAACAGGATCAAATGCTTCTTTATTAAGCAGAGAATTTGGAACAAGATTAACAGGAAGATACAAATCTTTTGAAGTATATCCATTCTCATTTTATGAATTTCTTCAATTAAAAAATATAACAATAAACAAAAATGATTATCATATTATAGAGAAAAAGATTAGTTTAATAAAACATTTTAAAGAATATCTAACATCAGGAGGATTACCAGAATACTTAAAGAACAAAGATGAAGAGTACGTCAGGACAGTCTATGAAAATATCTTATATAAAGATATAATAGCCAGATACTCAATAAGAAGGCAAAAAGTAATTAAAGAATTAATAAATATATTAGGAACAAACATTTCTTCACAATTTACATATAATTCATTAAAAAAAGAACTAGAATTGGGTAATGCTATAACAGTAAAAGAGTATATATCCTACCTGTCAAATTCTTACTTATTTTTTGAACTGCTAAAATTTTCGTACTCGGTGAAACAACAGCTTAATTCACCAAGAAAGATATACTTAGTGGATTCTGCATTTAATCAAATATGCGGAGTAAACTTTTCAGAAAATAAAGGAAAAATACTAGAAAATACAGTATTTGTTCAATTAAAAAGAAAAAACAAAGAAATATATTACTATGCAAATAAAAACGAATGTGATTTCGTAATAAAAGATAAAACAAAAATAACAGAAGCAATACAGGTATGTTATACACTAAATAAAGTTAACAAGGAAAGAGAAATAGCAGGACTACTTGAAGCAATGGAAAAATTTAATTTAAAAAAAGAGATAATAATAACTTATGAACAAACTGAAGAAATAAGCATAAAAGATAAAAAAATATATGTATTTCCTATATATAAATGGATATTAGAATAATTTACTAAACAACAAAAGGCGCTTTATAATAACAAAATAGCTCTCATCGGTGAAAATCATGAAAAACGCCGCGACTCGGATTTTCCCAAAAACAAAGTTCATGATAAAACTAAAAACCATGTTTTCATTTGAACCGAGATACCCTTTCGGGTCCAGCTGTAAGGCAGCTATGTTTTCCCATAAACTCCTAATCACAGCAATTTCCAGGTTCACCATAATTTAAAATTATACTGGTGCCATACCAGATTAGGCGATCGCGGCATTCATAACCAAAAGATTGCAGTTTGTTTATAAATTTTGGGTTTTGGTCAGTAGATCGGAAAGTGCAAAAGTGGAAACTGAATAAAACATATAATATTTAAATTATATTTTTATGTTCTAAACTTCTTCTTGCGTAAGATAAAGGAACCATCCCTTCTTGTAATACTGCTTCTAAAAATTCAGGCCTACTAAATCTATCGCCGTGTTTTCTTCTTCCTTGTGTTTCCATATCCCTGAGAATATTGCTTCCCACAAGGTATAAAGCTCCATAAGTTCCTAATGAAGAAAATAATTCTGTATCTCCTCTGGCTCTTGCTTCTACAAAACCAGTAACACCTTTGTAAAACTCTGTAGCTGCATCCAACATATCTGGTGCACTAGCTTTTACTCCTAATGAATTTTCAAAGTATTTTCTGTCTCCAGTCATTAAAGCTAAAACAAAACAAACTCTTGCACCAATTCTTAACTGATCAACCCTTGACATATAACGTTCTTCTGTTCTTAATTCAGGATCTCCAACATAACCCATTTCTCCAGCCATTATTTGCTCTGCAACTCTTACTGCCCAGCCTTCCGTCATATCCACAGGTTGCACCCATTTTCTAATTAGAGAAGGATGTTCTGTTGCTCTCGTAAATTGATAATGATGTCCTGGAAATAATTCATGAGCCGTTATCGCTGGAAGGTTTAATCTATTTAATCCTCTTTCTATCCCGGGAAATTCATTTACATAAAAAGTACTTCTTCTTTCTCCTTGAACAAATAAACCTGGAGGAATCATGGCTGCAACAGGAACAATTGGTTTTAAATAATCTGCAGCACTTTCTACTCTAGAACTTTGATTGTTAATCCTTCTAACTAAACCATATTCATAAGCAAAAGATTCAGACCCTCTTAATAATTTGTTAGCTAAATCAACCACTCCGCCTTGCGGGCTTGCAAATCTTCCTTTCAGTTCATTTGCAACACCAATAACATCTAAACTAGGATCTAAACTATACTTTGCAACAAGTCCAGGTCTTAAACTTTCTAATTCGTCCATGTTGCCTCTCAAATATTCATTTGCTAATCTATGCAATTCGCCTAAAGGAATGTCTATACCTTTTAATCTAAATGTTCTTTCTGTATCTTTTTCGCCAAGACTTAGATCAGTCCTTTTAGGCATATCATCTAAACGTGTCATGTAATCAACAACTGAAGTTTTTGCTTTTCCTAATGCTTCATCCAAAGCAGCCATACGAGTGTAACCAATGGAAACAGCGAATTTTCTAACACCATCAGCTAAACCATCAAAATCTTTTCCAGAATTTAAATCTCTTTTTGTCCAAACCGCAACAGGTCTGTCCATTCTTGCTAAAGTTTGCTTTAAATATCTATCAACTTGGCCAAACCTAGCAACAAAATCATCAACAATTTTTCCTTTATCTCTTGGATCTCTTTCTAATAAAACAGGAGTTAAACTAAAAAGATCAACTAATGGATTTGGAAAAACTGCATATCTTGGGGTTCCATCGACTAAACCAGTAGATTCTAAGGCTGTAACTCTTAACCATTTCTCAGCTAATTCTAAATCTAATGTTTGATCAAAATTTGAACCAGTATAACCAGAAGCTTTAATTCTGTCTGCAAGTGAAATCATTTTTAATGCATTTCTTTCTATTTCTTCTCTACTAACATCAGGCAATTCACTTGCCCTAGAAAAATCTTCCCTTTCAACTAATCTTAAAGGATCAGAACTCATTAATGAATGAAATTCTAAAGATAAATTTCTATAAAGTTCCGCCTCTCTCTCTCTGAGCCACTAATAACACCACCTAAATGACTACACGAAACTGCTGTAGTCCCTAAACCTAATAAACTTGCTAAATGTTCTCTTCTTGTTTGCATTAAAAATTGACTAAGCAGGTTGTTTTTAAGTATTTCTCTTATTAATTATATCTTTTATTACTATTACTATCTTTTTGAAATTAATATATGCACACAACACTATAAATCTTTAAATATAATATTTAAAAAATGCACATCAAGTTTACAAAATAATCTTTTTATATACAAAAATATTATAAAAACTCTATCCTTCCAGTAAATTTATCTCTATATTGACACCCTGAGGCAGAGGAACCCTCATAACTAATCTCAATGCCCTCTCATCAACTCCAAGATCAATAAGCCTTTTATGAATACGCATTTCAAATCTGTCAAAACTGGCCTTTCCTCTGCCGCATGGACATTTCCTTGTTGTTATTTTCATTCTTTTAGTAGGAAATGATATGGGGCCCCGGATTTCAGTCTTGGTTTTCTTTGCTATCTCAACTATAGAATTTGTTACATCATTTAATTTGTCTATTTCAGCACTTGCCAGCTTAATCCTTGCTCTTTGCATAAAAATATGAAAATCATCCCCTTTTTTAAACCTTTCCCAGACTTTTTATTTTGCCTGTAAAATGAGTTATAAAAAAACCATATCTCCCATAAACAATTCCCCTGTTATCCAGGATATATCCCATCTCTCTTGCGCTATCACTTGACAAAACTGCCGCATCCATTTTAAAAGCATCTTCTGCCTTTTTGCTGTCAATATCAAAAAGATCATAAACAGAAATTGTAATTCTGCCAAAGCTTCTTAAAGAACGCCAGGGTTTATCCTCTTCCCGGCATATTCCGCTTCCGGATGTGTAATTATGGGCTATGGCATTCCTAACACTGCTGTCAGCACGGCCGTTATAAAATCTTTCTGCGACAATATCTGAAAGAATTTCCACAGCAACGTCATCAAGGCGTCTGGCATCAAGAGCTGCATGTCTTTTCAATCCAGGTTCAGCATGAAATAAATTTAGCTGATGCTTGTCCCTGATTGCAGGTTCAGTAGTTTCACAATAACCGCCGGACTTCCTAGAGTCATCGGCATCTCCTGTAAACAAGTTTAGCTGCTGCATAGGAATTGGAAAACAAAAAAATTAAAAAACGTTTGCTTTAAAGAATAGGCTGGGCGTATCTGGTTTTATAGATGAGATTAGCTAATAGCGAACGATAAATATATAAAGAAGCTTATAAATAAAGTAATATGCAAACTGAAACAGAAATAAGACATATTCATGAAGATTTAGAGGTTTTAAAAATGGATCTAGCTGTGATAAAATACATTTTATCTGAAGAAGGCCAGTTAACAGAAAGTGCTAAGAAACGTCTGGCAGAAGCACGTAAAACTCCAAGAAATGAATATATCCCTCATGATCAATTAATGAGAAAACTTCTAAAATGAATTTTGAAATAGAATGGAGTCCTGGAGCAGCTAAAGATTTGTCTAAATTACCTAAACAATTAATTAAGAGAGTGAAAAATAAATTAGAGGAGGTTAAGAAATATCCTTTTAGATATTTAGAATATTATGAAGGAAAATATTACAAATTGAGAATTGGAGATTACAGGGCATTAATAGATGTTGATTTTAACAGGAATATTCTTCTAATCCAAGTTTTTGATAAAAGAGGTAGAATCTATAAGTAATAAAGCATGACCTATAAAACATAAATAAGATATCAAAATAATGCAGACAAATAAAAAAAGAAAACTATATAAATAAGTTATACTTTATGTTTAAACATGACAGAAGCAGAACTAAAAGAATGGGGAAATTCAGTTGGGGTGATTATTCCTGTTGAAAAATTAAGAGAATTAGACCTTCAAAAAGGAGATAAAGTAGAGATAGATATTATAAAAAAGAAAAGAATAGATGGATTTAGTATATACAAAGGAACAAAACCATTTGAAGAAGAAAAAGAGAGTCATAAAGAGTTTTAATTAATGATATACATAATAGATAGCTACGCTTGGATAGAGTACTTTATTGGTTCAGAAAAAGGTAAAGTCTTAAAAAAATTATTTTTAGATAAAAAGAACAAATTTTTAACAGTGGAATGTTGCTTAGCAGAGATAATGGGTTGGTCTTTAGTAAACAATCAAGATTTTGATCAGCTCTTTAAAATAATTAGGGCAAACTCAAATATTATTCAAATAACAAAATATGATTGGATAGAAGCTGCAAAAGAAAGATTTGAACAGAGAAAAACACAGAAAGATTTTGGATTAATTGACGCAGTTATTTTAAAAAAACAAAAAGAACTAAATTGCAGGGTTATATCTGGAGATAAGCATTTCAAGAATTTAAAAAATGTTGTTTTTATAAAATAAAAATAATAAAAAAAATAGTAAACTGAACATTAAAGTCTTACTTCTTCACAGAAGGAAGTAAAGTAGCGAAACAGCAAGGAACCAAAAGGTATATAAATAAGTTACCTATTAGGTAACTATGACAACTGAAATTCCACAATACGGATTGAGAGCCTATGCCTTATTTTTTTCAAAATATGGCTCAAGAGAGAATTTTAGACAGTCAGAGTTGGATTGGATAGTAAGTCAAAGTATGAGAAAAAAGATATTCTCATTATTATTAAAAGCAGGTTGGATCAAGAAAGAATCTAAAGAAGATTATAGATGCATAGAACCCAATAAAGTATTGAGCGGCTTGTTAGAATTTAAAGTACCAACAATAATCAAAGATTCAAAAAAACCTTATGCCTTTACCAATTTATCAGCCATAGAAATATGGTCGGATTATTCTTATGTTCAAAGAGGAATAGAAAAATCTCCATATTTCATAAAGATCTTAAAGAAAGATTTGCAATACTGGCAAAAATTCTTGAACAAACACAATATTCCTAATTATATCAATACAGGGACAACAATTGGAGAATATGTAATATTAATTCCAGTAAATAAAATAGTAAAAATAAACAAAGATGGATTAAAAGTAGAAACATTAAAAGAAACATTAAAAATTGTTAAAGATAACGAAATGTATGCTTATGCATATGATTATATAAAGGAGAAATATGAATCTATTGCAGCTTAGAGAAAAAGAAATTTTTGAGGCACTTAAAGCACTTAAAAATTTAGAATTTGTAGTTATTGGAGGGTATGCAGTAAATGCATATACTTTGCCTAGATTTTCAATTGACTGCGATATAGTAATTAGCGGAAAAGATCAATTAAAAGAAACAACAACGAAGTTAATAAAGATAGGTTATAAAAAAGTTAAGGATTTTGACACAAAAATCCCGTATCATGGAGAATTCTTTAGATATGAAAAAATAATTGAAAAGAATATAAAAGTTAGCATAGATATAATGTTAAATGAAGTATTAGATCGGCAATCAAAATCCACATTTGACGCAGCATGGGTAATAAAAAATTCAGATTTAAGGACCTTAAGAGGCAAAACAATTACAGAAAATATTAAATTAAGAATAGTGAATCTAGATGCATTATTAGTAATGAAAATATCAAGTTGCAGAAATACAGATATAAGGGATGTTTTTATGTTAATAACAAAAGCAGAAAATATCAAATGGATAAAAGAAGAAATTAAAAAAAGATATGATTTTCAAAAGAAATTTAATAAGTTAAAAGAAACAACAACATCAAAAAAATTTAAAGATAATCTTCAGGGAGTATATGGTTTTATAGATGAAAAGATTTTTGAAAAACATAAAAAAGCAATATTAGAATTAAAAGACTAAGAAAATAAAATTTAAGCCTTTTTCACAGAATCAATGCACATTCCAGCAGCAACAGTATTTCCTGCATCCCTGACTGCAAACCTGCTCATGTGTGGTATTTCTTTCTGCTTTTCAATTACCAAAGGTTTTGTAGGCCTAATTACAACAACAGCAGCATCGCCGTTCTTAAGCATGTCAGGGTTTTCCTGCACAACCTGGCCTGTTGAAGGATCAAGCTTCTTCAGTAATTTGACAAACTGGCATGCAACCTGTGCTGTATGTATGTGAAAAACAGGAGTGTAGCCGACAGTCAAAACAGTAGGATGATTCAAGACAATTATCTGTGCAGTAAATTCGCTTACAACAGTTGGAACATTATTCTCATGCCCAAAAACATCTCCCCTTGCAATATCCTTCTTGTTTATTCCTCTTACTGAAAATCCAACATTGTCTCCGGGTTCAGCTGTCTGTATCTGTTCATGGTGCATCTCTATTGTTTTTACCTCGCCTCTTACACCTGTTCCCTCTCTTCCAGGCACTGCAATAACTTCACCTCCAACTTTCATCACGCC
>CAZCNK010000050.1:0-8207 GCA_964500345.1 Candidatus Woesearchaeota archaeon
TTCCAATCTTAATGCCATTAGTTAAATTATATTCTCCAGGACAAAATTCAGTATCTTCAGTAATATTCATGTTATCATATGGCACTACACAGGCATCAGAAGAAATTGAGTTTATACTAATAAAAATAAACAATAACAAAAATAGCATAATAGACGTTACTATTTGTTTTTTCATTATCTAGTATAAGATGGTAAATTATATAAAACTTCCTTTTATTTTAAAATAAAATCAGCTACTGAATCTGAAGGTGATTTATCAATAAAGAAAGGGATATTTAAAGAAACTCCTAATGCTAGAATCTTTAATGAAAGACAAGTTTATATTAGACTAGCTAATGGCTCTCAACAATTTGGTAGATTTGATAAATATGCAATTTATGGGAAGAAAAGATGGGCTATTAATTATGTTACTAGTCTAGTAGATCTTTTAACAGATATGAATAATATTACAAATATATTATTTGTATTAGAAATGATAGATTTAACGCAATTACAGATAAATACTACTGTAAAGGATTTTATTAAAGGGATTTTATAATATTAAGGTTTAGGGCATATACCACCTTGACAAAAATCAGTACAGCTAGTTGTATTTCCATCTGGATAAGGGGCATCTAGCAAAGGGCAATAATCAACTGGTCCTTGAATTTTATTTCTTATTATAAATGGATTTGTTGTTCCGAAGTAATTGTTTTCTGCATTTAGAGTTTTATTAGCATTATTTACAATATATTTACGGTGATATTGGAAATCTGGTAATAAATCATTTAGGCTTATATTAACATTTTCTCCTAAGGTACCATCTATAATGATATTGACTCTTCCTATAGTAGATATATTATTAGTTATTATTAAAAGATTTGAAGGATTAATTAAGTGGATCCCATAAGTTAGACCTGTTACTGTATTACCTGAAATTTTTAAAAAATCACTTCTAGAATTAACTAGTATTCCAACATCACCATTAAACTGCAAATTTCCTAAAATTGTATTATTTAAAATAGAATTTTGTCGACCATCTAACGCTATACTAACGCCTGCCCCAATACCCCTTCCAATTATTGTATTGTTAAAGATTATATTTTTATTAGTAGAATTTAAAATTATTCCATTAGACTCTTCTAATCCCTTGTAAACTACATTATTACTTATCGTACTTTTATGTATTGAGTCTAATAAAATCCCCCCAAAGATGCCATTAAAGATAATATTCCCAGAAATAATATTATCTTTGGACTTTTCTTCATCTTCATTATTTTTTAGATATATTGCATAAAATATCCCGTCAAATACACTAGTATTTATATTATTATTGACTATTCTACTATTAGATAAAGGAAAACAAATCCTAGGTTTTCCAAAACGATAACGGTGGCATGTTGATATTCCATACCCATAATCTATAATATGGCAGTTCTCTACTGTTATGTTATCTCTATTTCCTATCCTAATACCAAAAGTACTCTCAAAGGGAATACCCCCTTTTAATCTAGCTCCATTACAGTTTAGTGTTATATTATCACTACCTATTCTAATTCCTTTAGATAACATATAATCACCAGTACAAAAAGTAGTATCTTGAGTTATATTCATATTATCTTCTGGTATTGTGCAGTTTACATTATTGTTAGATTCTACATCTGATGTAGTTAACAATAGAATGAATAAACTTACAGCAGATAAAAATATTTGTTTTTTCATTATACAATATAAGATGGCAAATTATATAAAACTTCCTTTTATTTTAGATCGAGGAAGTTAATTGGTGATAAAAAATAAATACTACCTCTACTAATCTTAAGTCTAGCAGAATAATTGTGGATTAGTCACTGGGGTTGGCATAAATAAGAACGACTCTTTTTATTAACTAATTTAGTTGTTTAAGAACATGAAAAAAATTTTACTTGCATTTGCATCAACCTTAGTCAGTTTAGTTTTGGCTGAGACTAGTATTCGCATTTCAGGAGACCCAAGAAAAGATTTCATAGAAGAGGTTAAATCCAGGCAACCAAACTATTCAGCTCTTCTTGAGAATGGAATTTTTAGAAGAGTACCTGACAAGGAAAGATTATATGAATTAAGACAAGGATTTAAATTTAAAATAGATGGAGTTTACTATAGAATTAATTCCTATGGGCTAAGAGGACCAGAAATTCCTCCTAAATCTGGTAAAACTCGAATTCTTTTTCTGGGAGATTCTTATGCTTTCGGTCTTGGTGTTAATGAAGAGGAAACAATTCCATCACATCTAGAGAGAATTCTCATTTCTGAGGGAAAAAAGGTGGAAGTTTTGAATGCAGGTGTGCCGGGCTATCATACTGGCCAAGAGATTGCTTTTTTGAAAACAGATGGATTAGCACTTTCGCCTGATATGGTGCTGTTGCTTTTTTATCTTAATGATATTACATCTGAAGACTTGCATTATGATGAGAGGCTCCATTGTCTTTATAGTGATGATATACCAATACCATATACGTTAAAAGAAGTATTTTCTAGATCGGCTCTTTATAGTTTAATTTTAAGAGCATCAAAGAAATTAGTTTCTAAAGACGTTAAAAGAGACTGGGATACCACAAGAAAAAGATTGGATTCCTTAGTAAAGACATTAAAAGAAAATAAATTAAAAGGAGTAATTGTAATACTTCCTCTTATCACTTCGACGTTGGATATGCGCTCAGAAAGTGAGTGGCATCAACATTATAGATGGGTTGAAGATTGGGCAGTAGAAAGTCAAGTAGAATACGTTAGTTTATTAGAATCATTTAGAGGTTTTTTATTGGAATATTTATTAATTGATCCTGGAAGAGATCAACACTTTAATTCAGGTGGTTGTGAACTTGTTGCTAAAGAAATTGCGCAAGCAATAAAATCTGCTTTGCCTTAAAAATGTATAATCAATTATTTGTAACTACAAAAAATTAGTGGGTAAACAAAGCTTGGCTTGGTAAAGATTTATAAAGAAAATTTACTGAGGATTTGGTATGTTTAAATTTTTAAAGGAAAAAATAGGACAGGCTATTAGGAGAATAACTAAGAAGGTGGAGGAAGAAATTCCTCAGAAAGAAGTTCCTGAGAAAGTTGAAGAGATAGCTAGCGAAACTAAGAGTAAGGAAGAGGAGATTGAGGAAGAGAGGAAAAAAACTAAGAAAAAATCAGAAAAAAAAACAAAGGAGTTGATTGAGGTTAAGAAAGAGAGAGGGGATGTTGAGAGAGTTAAAGAAGAGGTTGAAGAAGGGTTAGAAGAAAAATCTAAGAAGGGATTTTTTTCAAGGATTTTTAGTAAGAAAGAAGAGAAAGGCGAAATAAGAGAAGAAGAAGGGCCTAAAGTTCAGGAAGAAAGGATAGAAATTAAAGAAGAAAAGAGAGATAGAGAAAAAAGACGAGAGGTGGGGGGAAGAGGAGAGCAAGAGGAAAAGAGGAAAGAAGAAAAGAGCGAAAAAAAAGATGTTGAGGAGAAGAAAGGGTTTTTTGAGAGAATTAAGGAGAGAGTAACTACAACAAGGATTTCTGGAGAGAAATTTGATGAATTATTTGGAGATTTAGAGGTAGCGTTGATGGAGAATAATGTTGCTGTTGGGGTTATTGATAAGATAAAAGAGGATCTTAAGGAGAGGGTTGTTGATAAGCCAATTAAAAGAGGAGAGATTTTTGATGTTATTAAGAATGGGTTGAGAGAGAGTATAGAGGATTTGCTTGATGTTGAGAAAGTAGATTTAATTGTGAAGATAAGGGAGAAAAAGGAAAAGCCTTATGTGATCTTATTTGTTGGTGTTAATGGGAGTGGAAAGACAACAAGCATTGCTAAGGTTGCAAATTATTTGAAGGGAAAAGGGGTTAGTAGTATTATGGTTGCGGGAGACACTTGGAGGGCAGCATCTATTCAACAACTTGAGGAGCATGGAAAGAGAATAGGAGTGAAGGTTGTGAAGCATGATTATGGAAGTGATCCTGCTGCTGTTGCTTTTGATGGAATAAAAAGTGCTAAGGCCAAGAATGTTGATTGTGTATTAATTTGATGAGAGAGATGGAGAAAATTGTTAGAGTTTCTAAGCCTGATATGAAGATATTTGTTGGAGAGAGCGTAACTGGAAATGACATGATTGAGCAGGGGAGAGAGTTTAATGAGCATGTTGGCATTGATGGAATTATATTAACTAAGGTGGATGTTGATGAGAAGGGAGGGGCTTTTATTTCGATATCTTATGTAACTGGAAAACCGATCATTTATGTTTGTGATGGGCAGGGTTATGAAAATTTGAGGGAGTTTAATAGAGAAGAGATCATTAGAAACGTTGGGTTGTGATCATTAAATAGAATTAAGGAGAAAATTTAAAAATTTTAGTTGGAAAATGAAATTTTCTGGTGTTGAGAGGAGGGAATTGTTGAAGGCCTGGCTATTAGTTTCAGTAGCTTTTGCTATTGTGCTAGGTGGATTTAGAACTGGATTTTTTTATATTTTTATTATTTCTTTATTTACTGTTGGAATTGGTTTTTTGTTGCATGAGTTAGCTCATAAACTGATTGCTCAGAGATACGGGTGCTTTGCTGAGTTTAGGGCTGATAACAGAATGTTAATGATAATGATAGTAATGAGCTTTTTTGGTTTTGTTTTTGCTGCTCCTGGTGGGGTTTTTATTTTGGGAAATATTAATAGGGAAAAGAATGGAAAAATAAGCATTGCTGGGCCTGTTACTAATATCATATTAGCTGTTGTCTTTCTTTTTTTAGGTTTTTTAATAGGGGGAGATTTTTTTAATTATGGATTTAGGATAAATAGCTTATTGGCTTTTTTTAATATGCTGCCTTTTTGGAGTTTTGATGGGGCTAAGGTTTTAAGTTGGAGCAAGTTTTATTATTTTTTAGCTATCATAATAGCCTTTGGGCTTTTATTGGTTAGTAACATTAGTTAGTAACACATTTTGAGGGGAAAATATTTAAAGTTGAGTAGTATAATATTGTTATGAGAAAATTGATTTTTTTTCTTATATTAGCAGTATTGCTTGTTAATAGTTGCGGGGAAGAGGTAATTTGCAGCACTCCTTATAGCTTAGTGAAGGGAGAGTGCTGTTTGGATGATGATCAAAATAATATTTGTGATGAGATGGAGGAAAAAAGAGTTAATGAAATTGAGAATGTAGTTGTTGGTGGAGATATGGAAGATAAGGAGAAAGTTGAGGAGATTGATGAGAGTGAAGTTGAAGAAGAAGTCAGTGAGGAAATAGGAGAGGAAACTTTACTTGAAGAAGATATTAGAGAAATAAGCGTTGATGACGATCCTTTTATAGGAAGAGAGAATGCAAGTGTAGTTATTATTGAGTTTGGGGATTATCAAGATAAATTTTCTCAGAAGTTTTGGAAAGAGGTTTGGCCGAAGATTAAGGACAGGTATGGAGATAGTGTGAGATATGTTTTCAGAGATTTTCCAAGAACAAGTTTACATGCTTATTCTAAGAAAGCTGCTGAGGCTAGCGAGTGTGCTGATGAACAAGGAAGATATTGGGATTATCATGGCAAGTTATTTGAGAATATTTATCATATAACACTTAGTAATTTAAAAATATTTGCAAAAGATATTGGACTGGATTTGGATAGATTTAGTTTGTGTTTAGATTCTTGGAGATATGAGGAGGAGGTAAGATTGGATTTTGATTATGGAGTGGAGAAAGGAGTAAATATTATACCAACTTTTTTTATTAATGATGAGAGGATTGCTGGTTATCATGATTTTGAATTCTTTAAAGAGATTTTGGATAATGAATTAAAGTTTGAGGTGAAGGGATTGTATGAAAGAGTGAAGAGATTAAGTGCAGATTCAACTGGAAATGGAAATTTGATTAGAGAAGGAGTTGCTGGCTTAGATAAAGATGTAGAGGTAAGTCCTTATTCAAATAATTTAGAGAGAGTGGATGCATTTTTTTATTTGAGTGTTGAGGATAGGAATGAGAGAGACAATATTGAATCTAAGGATCAGGCTTTTTTGAATTCTGTAATTAAGGTTGTTAGAGAATTAAAAGAAGAGGAGTATAGGGTTGTTTTGAAGGATTTGATGAGGATTGGAAAGAATTATCCTGTTTTCGGGGGCGTAGGAACTGGGGTTCATGTTAATGGGAATACTGGTTTTGGAACAAATTTATTGCCTAAATCATGGGCTTATGCTGTTGTTCATGGTTATGCTGATGTATATAAAGGTGGAGAATTGATTAAAGAGAATGCTATGATGAGTTTTGTAGTAAGCCAGGGAATAAGGAATGATAGCGGGAAATTGTTGTATGAGGCTGAGGAGAATGATGTTGAGGCATATTTATTTGTTTTTGGAAAATATGGAGAAAAATTTTTATCTGGAACTGGTGAAGGATTTTTGTATGTTTATTGGCCTGATGTTAATTTAAGAGAGGGGTAAATTTATAAATAGAAATAGATAATATTATTTTATGGCAATGAAGGAAGAAAAGGGATTGAAGTGCCATAAATGTAGTGGAATTATAGATGAAATTTCTGTCTTTTGCAAACATTGCGGTGCTCCTGTTAGGAAATTGATTAAGGGTATTGAGAAAAGGTGTCCTAAATGCAGGACTATTATTGATGAAATTTCTGTCTTTTGCAAACATTGCGGTGTGAATGTTGAGAGGTTTGCTAAGAGAAGTTTAGTTTGGTTTTTGAATTTTGTTATTGTGCTGATTTTGATTGGGATTGTTATTGCAGTTTTTTTTGGATTGATGAAATTGGATTTTGATAAATTGGATTATACTGAAATTTTGGAATTGAAGGATGTTAAAATTGAGGTTGAGAAATTAGAGTGCAATTGGAAGCAAGATCATTATGAAGTTTGTGAGAGTGTTTTTTGGAGCGGAGGGGATTATGCTAAAGGGTATATTGCTGGTGGCGAGAGTTTAGAGAATAGTGAGGAGCAATTAAGTGAGAGATTTGTTTATTGCCAAGATGCTGGGAAGGATGATGGGTTTAGAATTGCTAGAGCTGTTGTTTATGATGATGGGAATATAGTGAAGGATTTTGGAGAGGGAGTTGAGTGTAAAGGGAAAAGGGTTGATGAGAAAAAAGAGATAACTCCTAAGGTAGTAGAAGAGGTTTTTGATTTTGCAAATGAATTTGAGTTTATTGCTAAAAGGACAACTAGAGAGAATTATGGTGAGGGTGTTTATGAGATTTTGTTACCCGAGGAGCCAGAAAGTTGCGAGATTAGTGGGAATTGGATTACAAAAGAATCAAGTTTTTCTGCGAGAGCTGGATTGAGCCAGTATTGTGATGGAGCTAGTGGGAGTTTTGTAGGATATTGGAATGAAAATTCTCAAATGGTTATAAGTGATGCAGATATGTTTAATTGGGCAGGATCTGGAAAAGGGGCAAGAGATCCTGATCCTTTAACTTTTAATGATTATGCAGTATATTTATATTCTTGTGATAGTAAATATTATGATGAGCCCAGAGTTAATCCTTCTTATGTTAGAGCAAGATTAAAAATCGTAGAAGAAGAAGAAAGGTTTAGCAGGGGTGGGGCTGAGGAGTATAAGAGAATATTTGGAATAGAGGGGCCCAAGAATGAGTTGTTGTTAGAATGGGAGTATTATAATAAAGAAACTGTTCCTGATGTTGAAATAAATGGAGTTGTAAAGTGTAAGATTAAAGAGTAAAGCTTATATAGGAATTTAGCTTTTAGGTTATGAAAAGAGGTTAAGATGAAAGACAATATTGTTGTTTTAATAACTTTGATAATATTGTTAGTTGGATTTTTTTCTAGTGGTATTGAAACTAGCGGAGAAATTACTAGAATACCTAGTATAGGTGATAAGCAGTACACTAAGGGATGGGGATCTATTTATGGAAAGACTAGAGAGCAGAGTCAAGTACTACTAAATGAGATTTTATCTGGAGAAAAAGGAGATGTAAATTCTGATGGAAAGATAGATGAACATGATTGTGTTCTTGTTGGGCAGATTTATTCTAGAGAAAGAGGAGATCTTAATAGAGGTATTACGGAATCACAAGGGAAGAATACAGGGGGGCATTATTGGGAGAGAACTCAGGGATACAATGGGCAGGCTGATATAAATGATGATGGTTATAGGGAAATTCTAATTGGCAGTTATACGCATGACAACCAATATAATATCGGTAAATTTTTCATTTTTAATAATTATGGTACACATCTTACCGGATTTCCTGTAGATGCAGAGGCTATGTCTAGTTCT
>CAZCNK010000051.1:0-8174 GCA_964500345.1 Candidatus Woesearchaeota archaeon
AAGGGTGAAACCCTTTCTTCTGGAGCCATCTATTCTGCCGTTATACTACGTCCCCTTCTGCATTTATTTTTGGCAAGTTGGAATATAAAAAGTTATTGAAATGAAAATTTGAAAATAGAAAAGTTCTTAATTTGGTTTTTTGAAAGTTGTTACGATGAAAAACTGCATATTTTGTCAAATTGCTCAAGGAAAAATGCCCTGTCATAAAGTATATGAAGATGATGATCATATGGCATTTATGGATATTTATCCTCCTACGTTTAATGGAAAAATAACAATGCCAAATGTTTTAGTGGTAACTAAAAAGCATTATAAGAGTGATTTATTTGAAGATTTAGCAGATGATGTTTATGAAGAGCTTTTAAGAGTTTCAAAAAAAGTTGCAAGAGCAATTAAGAAAGGAATAAATCCAATGAGGGTTTGTTTGGTTTTTGAAGGCATGGAAATAGATCATATTCATGTAAAGTTATATCCAATTTTTAAGGAGTATTATCCAAACTATTTGTCTACAGAAAAAAGTCCTGGTAATAAACCGATCAGAGCTAGTGATGAAGCATTAAGCAATATTGCCACGAAAATCATGTCTATGATATAAAAATATCAATTTTGTGTCAGTTTCACTTTTTTATTAACTATAAAGTGATTATAAATAGAAAGATTTAAATATATACTATAATACATATTTTTTATGATAACAATTGATGATTTAGTTGGGATACCAGAGGAGAAACGAAAAGCTGTAATTTGTTGCCTAGATGAGCTTATAACATTTGAAAATGTTAGAGGTGAGTTTAGCCCAATAATCTCTGGTTATGGTTATTTCAAAGAACTAGCTTTACCTACAAGCGTTCTAACTTTTTCGCATACTCATAAGACTAAGGAATATAAAGAGGATATGGTAAATGATTTGACAAAACTTGGCTATGATCAAGATTCATTATTAAAAAATATAAGAGATAAGACTGCAGTTTTTTTGTGGAATCCGAGATATAGAGTAAGAGATAGTAAGGGTGAAATTTTACCAGGTTTAAAAATAAAGGATTTAAGAACTGGAGAGCATATTGATCTTGTAAAATATACAAGAAGATTTTTAAGTGAATATCAAGAGTTTCAAGAAAGAAAAGATTTAGTCGGGGAAAGTCAAGAATGGCAATTAGATATGCCTTTTGAGAATATTGAAGAACTTTTAAGATTAGTTAAACTTTTTCTTGAAAAGTCAGGAATTTATGTCTACGACGAATCGGGAGTAGAAGTATCAGCTACCCAATCTCATTGGAGGGATGCTTATGAGACACCAGTTGTTGTAATTGGAGAAGAAGCTATAAAACATGCTTATTTATTACCTCATTTTGACACAGCAATAAGAGTATTTCTAATTGAGAATGGAAACGAAATTAGTTTTATTATTAACAAAAATATTCGTACATTAAGGGTATTACCACACTATGAAAGATTGAGAAGATTCGGATTTAGAGAAGAGAGATGCTTAGTAAACAAGCCTTTTCTAAAAGACATTGATATGAGACGTTAGGTTTATATATATGAAAGACTTAATTGTGAATATGGTTGTTGATACAATTGTTGGAAATCCTGAAAGTTTAAGGAATTTAGATGAAATAATGGATGTATTAAATAGAACTTTTTTATATGAAATAGAAAGAAAATGCAACGCTGGAGTTTTGCTAATACAAGGTGGCCCCTTAGGTGGGTTTTATAGAATAAGGTCTGAAAGTGAAGCTTGTAAATTAATGAGTAGTCCAGTTCGTGAGAAGTCTGTTCAATGTGGTATTAGATACTGGACGAGATCTTATTTTGAAGCATTAAAAGACAAATTATCTGGCAAGGATGTTTTACTTCCAAATCCATTAACTTTAGAAAATTGTAGAGATTATACTACGATTCAAAGTTGATCTATTAATAACTCTTAATAGCTAAAAGAATATTCTAGTGATTTTACTTGTTCACTCTTGATCTAAATGTTGTTGCTAAGTCTATAACATACTTTCCATCTTCAAGTTTGTAGACAAGTGGATTTCCCTTGAATAAATCAACTAGATCAATTTCAAATTTTCCTGGTTTTAGAATTCTGATAGATTCTAAATCTAAAATAACTGGCTTTTCTGGCTCTTTTTCACCGACTAAGTCAAGAGCATCTTTCTCTATCTGCTTCTTTTCTTCTTTAGTTAGATTACTAGTTAATTCTTGGACTACATTAACATCTTGCTTCCTCATAAAGAAAAAGAACTTGCTACCACAATTACATCCTTGCAAAATTTCCTTTGATGCTTCATCATAAATCTTACCACATCTAACACATTGGTGAGGCATTTATCTTCTCCTAAATTTCTTTCCGGCTTTTTTAGATTTTGATTTTGTTTTTTTTGAGTTTGCTTTTTTGGCTGATTTTGGAATATGGGCAAGCAATAAAATCTTATTGGGATCTCTTTTAATATCTTTAATAATGGTGGCTGGTCCAATTATTGTAATGCCTTCTCTATTGCCAAGCAAGAATTTTATCATCTCTTTCTTGATTCTTGTAAGAGGCTGCAAATTTTTTTCTTCTGGGAATATTGTACATATCTCAACACCTTTAAATTGATCCTTAATTTCAGACATTGTATGCTGGATAAATTGCGTTTCCTCTTCAGGCTCCAGTCTTCCTTGCATTAAAACAATCCTGTTTCCCTTTACAATATTTAGCAGCTTATTTATTCTTGCACCTGAATCTAAATTCTCAATCTCTGAATATGGAACAAATTGCAATGTTAACATCTTGTCACCTCATTTTAATACTCTAAATAAAGATTCATAAAACTCCTCAATGTTATGGCCTTTTTCAGCTGATATTCCAACAACCTCATATTGCGGAAATGCATTTTCTATTTTCTTTAAATTTGTTTTCTTTAAATCTGTTTTGTTTCCAACAACTAAGACTGGAATATCTCGAGCAGCTAAATTTCCTATTATTTTAATATTTACCTGAGAATATGGATTTAAAGTGGAATCTAAGACAACAATAACACAATCCATATCATCCAGCCATTTAATAGATTCTATAACTCCTTGGGTTGCTTCTTTTGCCCTTTGCTTTGCAGCTTTTTCACTCATCTTATACTTCATAAAGTCTTCATAATCAATCTTAGTAGCAATACCAGGAGTATCAACAATATTAAATGTTAGTTCTTTTCCATCTTGCTTTATATTTACTTTTTCTTTAATTTGAACATGTCTAGTTTCATGAGGTACTTTAGAAACAGTGCCCATTTTTTCTCCTAGCCAGTCTTTGCAGATCCTATTTGCAAGAGTAGTTTTGCCAGAATTTGGAGGGCCATACAAACCTAGCTTTATATGTCTCTTTTTTTCAAATATCTGAAAAATCATCCTCCTTATAAAATCTCTTATAAATTTAATCATTAGACCACCTTTGCATTATTTTAATAAATTGTTTAAAATATATCTAGTTTTATTCAGATATCGATTATAATTCTAGCTTTATAAATATTACCATCTTTTTTCACTTCAAACATGTGCATTGTAACTGCCTTAGCATCTACCCCTAGCTTTTGTTTTTCAGGATCTATTTTATCGCCATAAAGAGTTGCCTCTAAGCTGTAATTATTTTTCTGTTCTTTTACTTTAACTTTACAATCTGAAAAGACCACAGAAAATTTGTCTTTTAAAAAAATTAATTCATCTAAAAATTTAAACATTAATTGCTCAATATTTTCAGCACTTAGTTTTATTGATTTTTTTGATTTTTTCTTTACAGATTTTATATCAACATTAATGTCAAACAAAGCAAGAGCTGCATTTTTAAATAATTCATCAAGAGTTTTTCCTGTAGCTTCAAATGCAACATCTGCTAGTGTTAGACCTTCTAAAAACCTATAGCCTCTATATTCTTTCATATATTTAGCCATCAATAGGTGTTTATTAATGATTTTGTTTTTATTCAATTAATTTAATTAATTTATTTACAAACCTCAATACAAGATCTATTCTTATATTTTCCTTTAATACAATATAGTACTTTCTCAGCTATTTCTTTAGGTTGTAATAAAGTATCAGGATCAACATCAGGTTTCATATCAAAATACATCTTAGTATTAACACCCCCGGGGCATATTGTATAAACATTAATTCCATATTCATTTAATTCTTTAGCTAAAGATTCACTTAATCCTATTACTCCAAATTTGCTTGCACAATAAACAGAAAAACTAGCATATCCTTGTTTTCCTGCTCCAGATGAGATATTAATTATTTTTCCTGATTTCTGTTTTTTCATTATAGGAATTACTTCTCTGCACATGTAAGTTAATCCTTTAAGATTAATATCAAGAGTATCATCAATTTCTTTGGTTGTCATTTGATCTAATTCTTTCCATAGAGCAATCCCAGCATTATTCACTAAGACATCAATTTGTTTATGCCTATTATAGACATCTTTAATTAAACCTTTAACATCATTATAATTAGAAACATCACTTTTTATCCCAATTATTTCACCATATTTTTTTAATTCTCTTTCAGTCTCTTTTAATTCCTTATTATCTCTAGAAGTAATTACTACAATATACCCTTCTTTTAACAACTCTAAGGCTGTAGCCTTTCCTATACCTCTGCTTCCACCCGTGATTATAGCTAATTTCATAATATATTAAATGACTTAAGCTCTTTAATTATTTTATCTTTTTCTTTAAGAATACTTTTTCCTATAAAAACAAGCTCTGTATTCTGATCTTCAACATCTTCTAATTCATATCTTCCAGCTACAAAATTTAACAAGCGGGATTCTTTTTCAAATCTCACAAAACCTTTTAGTCTATAAAATTTGTCTGGAAGTTCATTTAAAAATTTCTCAAATTTTTCTTTGTTTAATTTTTTATCTGTTTTAAAGACAAAAGATTCAATTTTTTCGGGATGCCTATGCTCATGCACTGTTAAATCTCTCACGAAATCAAAACCAAACAAAACGTCCAATGAAACATCACATTTTTCTGTCTCAATTTGAATTGCGCCCTTGTTTATGCTCTTAATTTTCTCTTTTATCTCTGCTAGATCATCTTTGCTTACAAGATCAACTTTGTTTACTAGTATAACATTAGCATTCTCTATCTGCACTTTTCCTGTGTGCCCTATTGAGGGAAATCTCTTCATTGCATCAGCATCCACTATTGTTACAATGCTGTCGAGCTTTAACTCTGGCATGTTATCTTGGATATCAACTATCATTGCATCGGGCTCTGCAACTCCTGTTGTTTCTACTATAATTGCTTCTGGCTTTACCTTTTCGATAATTTCTTTTATTGCTGCTTCGAACTCACCTGTCAATGAGCAACAGACACAACCTCCTAAAAGCTCAGCCATTTCAAAATTTTTTTGCTTTATAATTTTAGAATCAATATTAATTTCACCGAATTCATTCATAATTATGGCTATTCTTTTCTCTATTTCTGATATAATTCTTTTTAATAAAGTTGTTTTGCCTGCCCCTAAATAGCCTGTTATGATTGTGACTGGGGTTCTCATAAAAAAGAAATAGATAGAATTGATTTAAAAACGTTAGCCTTTCACATTACCCAAAGGAATTAATTTGCATACTTTCTTATTTATTCCTGCTTTAGCAACACAATTTATAACTTCATCTATATCTTTGTATGCTGGGCCTGCCTCTTCTGCCAATCCAGAAAAGCTTGTTGTCTTTACATAAATTCCCCTTGATTCCATGTCTTTTTGTAATTTGTCTCCTCTCCATGTTTTTCTTGCCTGAGTTCTTGACATTGTTCTACCAGAGCCATGACATGTGCTGCAGAAAGTTTCTGTTGAATTTTCAGCTCCAACAAGAAGATAGGAACCAGTTTCCATTGAACCACCGATAATTACAGGGCAACCTATGTCTCGATAGATTTTAGGAATTTCAATTCTTCCTGGACCATAAGATGCTGTGGCTCCTTTTCTATGAACAATTATTTCTTTTTCTGAACCATCAATCTTGTGTTTCTCTAAAGATGCTCGATTATGTGAGATGTCAAAAACCATGTGCATATTTAATTTTTCAGGATCTTGTTTTAAAACTTTGGAAAAAACTTCTCTGATTCTGTGTAGGATAGTTTGTCTATTTGCAAATGACATGTTAACACCACACTTCATTGCAGAAAAATAATCCTGGCCTTCTTTTGAATTAAAAGGAGCGCATGCTAATTCTCTATCTAATATTTTAATTCCATATTTAGGCTCCATAACGCTCAAAAACTTTTGAAGATAATCAGTTGCAGCTTGATGGCCGAAGCCGCGTCTGCCACAATGGAACATTACAACTATTTGATCTGGAAAAATTCCAAATTTTTTAGCTAGTTCTTTATCAAGAATATTTTCTTCTTTTACGTGTTGTATTTCAAGATAGTGATTACCTGAGCCTAGTGTTCCAATTTGATTTAATCCCCGTTGTATTGCTCTATCTGAAATTTTGGAAGAGTCTGCTCCTTCTGCTTTACCATTTAATTCTTGTCTTTCTAAATCTTCATGCCATCCGTAGCCTTTCTCAACACACCATTTTGCACCGCCTTCAACAGCTTCTTTGAATTCTTGTGGATTTAATTTGACAAAGCCTTTGCTACCAACACCAGCAGGAACGCGATCGAATAGATTATTGACTAACTCTTTTAGATGCGGCTTCACGTCATTGTAAGTTAAGTTTGTTAGAACAAGTCTCATTCCACAATTGATATCAAAACCAATGCCCCCAGGACTTATCACGCCCTCATTTGCATCAAAAGCAGCAACTCCGCCGATTGGAAAACCATAGCCAGAGTGACCATCGGGCATGCAATAGGCATAATTTGTAATGCCTGGCAGTGTTGCAACATTTGTTATCTGCTGAAAAACTGCATCATCCATCTCTTTCAATAGTTTTTCAGTTGCATAAATTCTGGCTGGAACTCTCATTCCTTGCTTAAATGTTTTAGGAATTTCCCACACAACATCATTTACTTTTTTTACAAAGTTTGGTATTGTCATTTTACTTGATTTTTAAAGCAAACGCATTGTTTAATAAATTTTGCTTTTTAAAATTTATGTGATTTAATAAGTATTAAAATTTTATGTGTCAAGAGGGCTTTTAATATTTTTAATGTCTTTATTAGATACGTGTGTGTAAATTTGAGTCGTTTCAAGCCTTTCATGGCCTAATAATCTTTGAATGTACCTAATATCAGTACCATTTTCTAAAAGATGTGTAGCAAAACTATGCCTTAGTGTATGAGGAGTTACCCTAGCTTTTATACCTGCTAACTTTGCTGCTTTTTTGACAATAAGTTGAACAGATTTTACAGATATATTCCCTTTTCTGGTATTAAATAGGTATATACTTTCCTCTTTTCTTTTAGATAAATAATTTTTAAGATCTTCCTTTACCTTGTTGGATAATATAGTAACCCTATCTTTAGATCCTTTTCCTTCTCTAACTGTTATTGTATTGTTTTCAAAATTTAAGTCATAAACTTTCAGCCTAACACATTCAGAAACTCTTAAGCCAGATGAATAAAGTAATTCAATTAAAATCTTATGCTTTAAATTGCTAATAGAATCAATCATTCTTTGGATATCAGTTTTTGGAAGAACTAAAGGTAATTTCTTCTCTTTTTTAGGAATATATATCTTAGAAAACTCCATGTTCTTTTTTAAAATTTCTTTAAATAAAATTTGCAAACTAAAGTAAGCAAGTCTTATAGTAGAACTGTAGTAGCCTTGTATTGATAAATAAAAAAGGTATTTTTTAATTTCTTCTTCATTTATATTTTCTAATAATAATTTATTTCTTTCTAAATATGACAGAAATGAGATAAAATGATGCGCATAAGATTTATATGTTCTATTAGAATATCCTTTTATCTTTATGTACTCGTATAACTTTTCAAACATACTATAATATTTAATTATTATTTCTTCATGTTTTTTAATTTCAAATTGTTTCTCAATTTTATGCATATGCATTTAGTGTAGTCATTTTTATTAAACTTATCTGTAAAAATTACGTAAAACTTTCGCAAAAATAGAAGGTTCTTTTGATTTTGTGAGAAAATATTCGCTAAAATGGAATTTTTCCGTAAAATATCCAGAAAATACGAAATTCCAATTTCTCTTTAGATGTATAACTTCATTAAATACTTGTT
>CAZCNK010000052.1:0-5506 GCA_964500345.1 Candidatus Woesearchaeota archaeon
ATTCAATTATTTCTCCTCCAAATCTTTTCTAAGAATATTAAGAATTTCTTCACAACACTTTCCCCAAAAATCCAAAATTTCTTCTGCTTGGGATACAGAAGCTCTAAACCCTCTGTAATTTATATCGTGCCTTATTTTCTTAAACCTATCTAATGAATTTAACTTAACTTTATTTTTTATATCAAACTCTTTAAGTATCTCCATACTTACTTCATGATTTCCAGGTTCAAAATTAAGAATTCCCCATTTTGCATCTCCTAGCTGTCTAATCGATTCATAAATTTCTCTGAATATCAAAGTCGCTGTATCTTCATTTAACTTAATTGATTTAGTGACCTTCACATTTATCTCTGCAGAATTTATCATTGCTTTAATCTTTTCAATATCTTTTTGCTTATTTCGAAGTACCCCTGTTTTAATCCAAATATCTATAATTTCCTTTTTCATTTTTTAACCTCTAAAAACCCCCATAATAAGATACCATTTGCAATGTTATTGAATACTTCTATGTCTACATTTTCCCTACTAAATAAATGTATCTGTATCCTTCTCCCTATAATTTGCTCAAATTCAGCAAGTTCCCTTAACCCCATACTTTGGTATTCTTTAAATTCATCTGATTCTATTGCTATATCAATATCAGAATTAGACAAATCCTCTCCCTTCCTGAAACTTCCAAATAAAACTACTGCTTTAGGATTTTTAAAATAATCTACAAGAAATTCAACTAATCCACTTTTATATACAAAATTTAAGTTATAGACTATCTTGCTTCTAACATAAAGCCAGTTTGTTTGATTTGCTTTAATTCTCCATATCTTACTTAGTTTTTCAATAGAAATTAGCCCAACTTCCTGAAATTCTTCTAAAATTTTACCTATATTAGCTTTTGCGACTCCTGCTTCTCTTGCTAAGTCACTTAAACTAAACTCTTTTTCAGGATATCTAAATAAAACTTCGATTATTTTATTTTTAGCAGTTTCTTCATATAACTTAAGGTATTTTTTATGAACAACTGGTTTCATCATATTACATATGTTATAAATAAGAACTATATAAACCTTTCGTTTTGGTTAGAACATTTTGGTTTGAATATATCTAAAAATCTTTTTTTAGGAAAAATAAGCAAAAAAATTACGGCAGGGGCTGAAAGGGGATTTTAAATAAATTTAAATAATTGAGAGTTTATTTAAATTTTATGTATATTGGAGATTTGCTCAATAAAATAAGATGGGATAAGAATTTAAAGCCCGAAGAGTATGTAATTGTTTATTTTGACAGAATTTCAATGAGAAATTTTGAAGTTGCTTTTAAGAGCATTTCTAGAGAGGGGAATTTTTTTTTTTTTTAAAAAGGAAATGAGGAGATTAATATTCCATTGCATAGAATAAGGCAGGTTAAGAGAAATGAAAAGGTGATTTGGGAGAGATAATCAGAAATAAGCAGAAGAATATTTATAAACTAAAAAAACTAAAAAATTCTCAAAATTAAAATGCCAGATTACAAAAAACTAGGATTGAAAGTTGGACTTGAGATTCATAGACAAATTGATACTAATAAATTATTTTGCAATTGCCCTTCTTTGCTAAGAGAAGATGAACCAGATGTTAGGATTAAAAGAGGGCTGAGAGCTGTTATGAGCGAGGTTGGTGAAAAAGACATTGTTGCTGAATTTGAGATGGCTAAAGGAAAATATGCAGTTTATGAGGCTTATTCTGATACAAATTGTTTAGTTGAATTAGATGACGAGCCTATTCATACTATAAATAAAGAAGCATTTGAAGTGGCACTACAGGTTTGTTTGTTGCTAAATTGTAAAATTGTGGATGAAATGCAGATAATGAGAAAGCAAGTCCTTGATTTTAGCAACACAAGCGGTTTTCAAAGAACTTGTTTGATTGGATATGATGGACGTGTGGAAACAAGATTTGGAAGAGTTAAGATCAATACTGTAACTCTTGAAGAAGATGCAGGAAGAAAAATAAAAGAAACTGATAAGTATGTTGTTTATAGATTAGATAGATTAGGGATTCCTTTATTAGAGATCTCTACAGGTTCTGAAATAGATAATCCTGAACAGGCTAAAGAGGTTGCTAGTTATGTTGGAATGATTTTAAAATCAACAGGCAAAGTAAAGGGTGGAATAGGGACTGTTAGGCAGGATTTGAATTGCAGCATTAATGGTCATGAAAGAGTTGAGATAAAGGGGGTTCAAGAATTATGGCTAATTCCAAAAGTCATTGAAAAAGAGGTTGAAAGGCAGATTGAAAACGTTAAAAATAAAAAAGTTAGAGGTGAGGTGAGAAGGGCTAATGAGGATGGAAGCACTAGCTTCTTAAGACCAATGCCTGGAGCTGCAAGACTCTATGTTGAAACAGATCATTTTCCTATCAGAGTAACTAAAGAAGATTTAAAGAAAATAAGATTGCCAGAGTTAATATCAGAAAAAGTAGTCGAGTTGGAAAAAGAGTATAATTTAAGCTCTGAGCTAGCTAGAGAGATTATTGATAGTAAATTATTTTTTGATTTGGTTACAAAATACAAAAATATTGAGCCCTCATTCATAGCTAGAAGTTTAGTTGAGATTCCTAAAGAAATATTTTCTAGATACAACTTGGATATACTAAGAATTAAAGACGGACATTTCTTTGAGATTTTTGATCATCTTTCAAAGGGCAAGATAAACAAAGATGCTGTTTTTGAGATTCTGGTTGAGATTGCTAAAGGCAATGAGATTGATTTTAGTAAGTACTCTGCTATTTCTGAAAGTGATTTGGAGAATGAAATTATAAATATAATTAAAGATAATAGAGGTTTATCTTTTAATGCTGTGATTGGGAAAGTCATGGAGAAATATCGCGGCAAAGTTGAAGGCAAGAAAGTTGCTGAAATTATTAAGAAATATTTGTAGTGTAATATTAAGTTATTTGATTTATTTTATATCGTTTTAAAAAATCTCTTTTAAATTTTTCAAAGCTTCCTTCTCTTATTGAAATTTTTGTTTGATTTATTAAATTTTGCATAAACTTGAGATTATGGATTGTCGCTAATCTTTGGCCAACAAATTCATTTACCCTTAGCAGATGATTTAAATATGCCCTTGAGAAATTTTTACAAGTTTCACAATCGCAATCTTTATCTATTGGCTTTGTATCATTTTTGTAAATTGAATTTGTAATTGTAATCTTTCCTGATGAAGTGAAAAGAGTTCCATGGCGGGCAGCTCTAGTTGGATAGCTACTATCAAAAATATCCATGCCCAAGCTGATGCAATTAATTAATTCTTCTGGTGTTCCAACACCCATCAAATAACGAGGTTTATTTTCTGGAATAAATTTTTCACATATCTTTACCAATTTGTACATATTTTCTTTTCCTTCTCCTAGAGATAAACCCCCAATTGAATATCCATCAAAATCTTGCTTTGTTAGAGATTTCGCACATTTTTCTCTTAAATCTTTAAAAATTCCACCTTGGATTATTGCAAATAACTTTTGAGATTTGTTTTTGTGATTATTTAAACAAATTTCTGCCCAGTTGCAAGTTCTTTTTACTGATTCTTGAATTCTTTTTTTGTTTTTCAAAAAAGTTGGCATATCATCTAAGACCATTGCAACATCAGAATTAATTTGATTTTGTATTTTTATTGCAAGCTCTGGAGTGAGGAGAATTTTTTTATGATCAAAGGGAGATTTTAAAATAATTCCATTGCCTCTTATTTCTTGTAAGAATCTTTCTGTATACATTTGATATCCGCCAGAGTCTGTGAAGATAATTCCTGAGAAATTCATAAATTTATGAATTGAATTAAATTTTTTTATAATTTTTAAGCCTGGTTTAAGATATGTAAGGAATGAGTTTGTTATTATTGCTTTAATTCCTAGATTTTCTAAATCTTTTGAACTAATTAATTTAACAGAGAGTTTAGAGGCTACTGGCATGAAGAAGGGAGTTTCTATTACACCATGATTTGTTTTTAATTTTCCAAATCTTGCATAATTGCTTTTTGCTAATAGTTCAAACATAATTTTGGATTGCTAAGAAAGATTTATATATTCTTCTAGTGGTTTTGAGTTCATGGAAAGAGTGATGATTAAGGATTTAAAGAAAGAGATTGGGAAGAATGTAGTGATTTATGGTTTTGTGCATGAATTAAGAGATTTGGCAAAGGTTAAATTTATTCTTTTAAGAGATGAAACTGGAATTGTTCAAGTAGTTTGTTTAAAGGACATTGGAGAGGAAGTTTTTAAAAATGTATCAAAGATAACTCCTGAAAGTGTCATAGAGATAAATGGAGCAGTGAAAGCAAATAAAGAGGCAAAGTTAGGATATGAGGTTATATTAAAAAATTATAAGATATTAAGCAAGGCAGAGGCTTTGCCTATTCAAGTTTTTGAAAAGGATAAAGCTATTCAAACTGATTTATCAACCAGATTAGATAATAGGCCTATTGATTTAAGGAAAAAAGAGGTAAATGCTATTTTTAGAATTCAATCTAGATTAGTAGAGGGAATGCAATCTACTTTAAACAAAAAAGGATTTGTACAGGTATTTACACCTTGTATAATGGGAGTTGGTTCTGAAAGTGGAGCTGAGGCTTTTAGAATAGATTATTATGGAAAAGAGGCTTATCTAAGACAAGACCCGCAGTTACATCGCGAGTTAACAATTTTAGGAGGAATGGAGAAGATATATGATTTAGGACCAAATTGGAGGGCAGAGGTTAGTCATACAACTAGACATTTATGTGAGCATAGAGGAATTGCTCCTGAGATGGCTTTTATTAATGATGAAATGGATGTTATTAAATTAGAAGAAGAGGTTATTGTTGGGGGAATAAAAAATGTAATTGATAATTGTAAGGATGAAATTTCTGTTTTGGATGTTAAACTGAAAATTCCAGAAAGGCCATTTCCTGAGTTGAGATTTCCAAAGATTTATGAAATTTTAAAAAATTTAGGAAAAAAGTTACCTGAGAATTCTGATTTAGACGCTGAGTCAATGAAGTTGTTGGGAGACTTTGTAAAGAAAAAATATAATAGTGATTTTTATTTCGCAAATAGATTTCCTTCAGCTATTAAACCATTTTACGTGATGTATGTGGATGGAGATGAAAAATATGCTAAAAGTTTTGATTTGAATTTTAATGAAACTGAGTTAAGTTCTGGCGGACAAAGAGAGCATAGTTATGATAAGCTAATTCAACAAATCAAAGAAAGAAAGATGAATTTGAAAAATCTAGAATGGTTTACAAAATTCTTCAGATATGGCGCACCAACTTTAGGGGGATTTTGCATTGGCATTGAGAGATTAACAAAATGCATTTTGAATTTGGAAAATATTAAAGAAGCTACTTTATTTCCGAGAGATCCTGAGAGATTATTGCCATAGTTAAAAGTCAGATGAAAGTTTTAGATGAGATTAAAAAACTGCTTGATTCTAGAAAAATTGAGTATAAGTTAATGGAACATGATCCAACTCCAACATCTGAATTAGCCGCGAAAGT
>CAZCNK010000052.1:5516-8070 GCA_964500345.1 Candidatus Woesearchaeota archaeon
GGGCTAAGGCTATGGTATTGAGAAGCAAGGGAAATTTTTTGATGTGTGTTTTAAGTGGAGATAGAAAAATAGATTTGGAGAAGATTAGAGCGATTATTGGAGAAAAGAGTTTAAGTTTTGCAACTGCAGATGAGGTTTTAAAAGTAACTCATTGCAAGATTGGATCTGTTCCGCCATTTGGAAACCTTTTTGGGATCCAAGTTTATCTTGATAGGTCTTTATTTAGAAATGAAAATATTGCGTTCAATGCTGGCTTGTCAACAGTTTCTATTGTAATGAAATTGGAAGATTACATTAAGAGAGTAAAACCAGTAATTGAAGATTTTTCAGTGTGAGTTAAAAGACTTTCGAACTTTTCACGGAAATTTTTCGGATTTTTTGGCAAAAGGCATATAAAGAAGAGAGTGTTTTTAGAAATTATGCAATTAAGAGCTATTACAATTTGGGATTACATCTGTCGTGCACCTTTCATAATTTCATCTATGAAGAGAGATATAAGTTTGCTTTTTTCCTCTGAAGATATAAGGTCTTCAACCTCTTTCTCTATTTTTTTAGCTTCTCCCTCCAATACCTGCTGGATTTTAATTATTAGTTCTGCCATTTTAATGCCTGAGATGGACCCAGATATTTAAAAGTTTGAAGATGAAGCAGGGTGTTATATCCCTGATTACATGTACCAGTCCTCCTTTTTAAAATCTCTGAAACAGATTAAGAAACCTCTTTACTGACTGAAAATATTGGCCTGAACTTTATCCTTCCTTTTTCTGCAAAAAGATTCTCTGAGAGAATTAACCCTTTTTTAGGATTATACCTGTCAAGAAAGCTTGAAAAAGACTTTGTAAACTTCGGCATTTTCAAGCCTGATTTAATTTCTAGAGGAATAACATTTCCATCATTTTCAACAACAAAATCAACTTCAGCCTTTGCTTTTGTTCTCCAGTATTTTATTTCCCTTTCAGCTTTTGCCAGTTCTGAAGCCACAAAATTTTCATACAAAGATCCCTTGTCCTGCCTGTTCTTGATATCCTGAAAGTTCTTTATAGAAATATTCCTAAAACCATTGTCTAAAAAGAACATCTTGGGAGACTTTACAAGCTCTGTCCTTTTATTGGTGTAATAAGGCCTACTCCTCACGCATATAAATGTCTTTTCAAGAATATTAAGGTGCTTTAACAAGTCCTTGTAGTTAAACCCTGTTGTACTGGAAAGCTCATTGTAATTTATTAGGTTTCCTATCTGAAGAGCTAGTGCCTGAATCAGTTTTCCCAGTTCATAATCTTCTGCAATATTCAGGATTTCCTTTATCTCCTTAAGTAAATAGATATTGTAAATATTCCTCAAAACCCTTTCCTTTTCCTTCTTCTCTTTCTCCAAAATCACCCTTGGATACCCCCCATATATGCAGAATTCATTGAAATAATGGAGTATTTTTTCCCTAACTGGTTTTGACAGTTTTCTTTTTTTGTATATATCCTGGTATAATGAAGGCTCCATATAATTCAGGTATTCCTCAAATGAAAAAGGGAACAGGTTAAACACAAAAATCCTTCCTGCAAGATACTTTATGCTCTGTATGGATAGTTCGCTTACAGAAGACCCAGAAATAATGATTTTTGTTTTGTAATTGTCATAAACATACTTCAAGCTTTTACCTCCGTCTTTGGCATATTGAAACTCATCAATAAAAATATAATCATGCTTTTTCACATAAAGCTCAACAAAAGACTTCAGATCCTCTGTAAATAATGCCAAGGTTTCCCTATCCTCAAAATCCAGGAAGACAGCATTCTTCAAGTCCTTAAAGATGTGCCTAAGCAGTGTGGTTTTTCCTGACTGCCTGGGCCCTACTATAGCTAGTATTTCCCTCTTTTTAAGGCACTCAATCAGCTCTCCTTCCAAAAATCTGGGTATGTACATGCTAAAACCATCCTGCTTTTGTCATACTAAAATTAACCTTTTGATATTTTAACCCTGCTAAAATTTCTATTTAGGAAATAATAGTTAAAACCGATATTTAAATCTTTCGGTTATGCTTCATTGTTGTTCTAACCTTAGTATATCCAGACTAACCCCTCTTTTTAAAATCTTTGAAATAATTTATTTACCCCCTATTAAATATAAACTTTGCTATTTAGAGACCTAGATGAGCTCCAGTTTAACAAAACACTACCTAAATCTTTTTAAATATACAGAGAATCAAGAAATTATGCAATTTATCTCTATTCAAGAAGCTATGGAAAAAGGAAGGGGAGAGGTAGCTATTAGAGGCTGTGTATATCGTGAGAGAGGATCAAATATTAGAAAGTTTATTGTTTTAAGGGATAGTTCTGATATAATTCAGTGTGTATTAGAGAAACAAGATTTTAGTGAGGAAGAGTGGAAAAAAATTGATAAACTAAGCATTGAGAGCTCTGTAGAGATATTTGGAGAATTGAAAAAAGATGAGAGGGCTCCAACTGGATATGAAGTCAGTGTTAAGAAAATAAAGATAATTCAAATAGCAGACAAATACCCGATCACAAAAGATCAAAGCCCTGAGTTTTTATTAGATATG
>CAZCNK010000053.1:0-8065 GCA_964500345.1 Candidatus Woesearchaeota archaeon
ATCTAGACAATGTTTTTCCAAAATTGTTGAGGGGTAAGTATTGTTAACAAATTATTAGTCATGTGCCCAATTACTGAAGGAATGATATTCTTATCATACACGACATATAAGATGCTATAATATAGTCCTCTAAGAAATCTCCCAATAAAATCAATTAGATTATCATTATCATGAAAAATTGTAAATAGTAAGGCTTGGCTAAATAATATTAGTGAAAATAACACTTTATAACATTTTTTATCTTTCAATTTTGTGTCAATTATAACTAAAAATGTTCCTAATAAAATTGACCTAAACATAATTTCCTCAAAAATTGAGGGCATTATTCCATTAACCACAACTCTTTCAAGAATGCTGTATTGAAGCATATAACTTTCTATAATTAGTGGTTTTTTAAATAAATACACTAAAAATAAATTTAAAAGTACTGAAGTTATAATAGGCAATGGTATAGTAAGAAAAGGTTTATTAAATCTAATTATTAAGAAATATTCATTAAACGCTTTAAAGAAAGGATACTTAATTCTATATGCTTTAGAGTCTAAGAGATACTTAGAAATAACAAACGCTAATGTACCTAGTGCAGTGCTTAGAAAGATTAATAATTGGGTAGTATTTTTGAGAAAATCACTTGAAAAATTTCCTATAATCTGAAATAAAAAACCAAAAGTTAAGAAAGAAAGACCGATAAAGATCTTTGTTCTTTCTCTGTAAACAGTGCGAGGGTAGTCCATGGTAAATAGATCGTCATCTCTTTTCCAGTTAGCATAAATAATTATAAGAACACCAATGATGTCTAAAGTCAATCCAGAAATTGTCCAAAATTTGGGTTCCGTGATAAATTCCATTTTATTAAGGATTATTTACTCTTAAAAGTCAATTATATCTTTCATCGATAAAAGCTTAAAAAGATGATTATCTGCTAATCAAACATTCTTTTTTAAATACGCAATCAATAATGTACATAAAATCTTTGCTTGTATTTCATCTAGGCTTTTATACTCTGGAGGTTGACAACCCGCTATTGTAAAAAAGCATTTGTACATTTTAACTTAATTAATGCCTCTCTATTTATAAGCTTTATCCTAAATATAATTATATAATGGTTTTCGCATCTTATTCTATTTCCTTAAGTCAGGAATAGTTCTAGCAAGAAGTCTTGTTCTATTCTCAAGTTTTAATCTCAATTTGCTTTCTTGTAATGGTTTAATATGCGCAGGTAATTTTGCTGATAAGTCTTTGAGTCTTGCATCAATTAAATCTTCTATTTCTTCTTTATCATCATGATCATAATAAACTCTTTCAGTAAACTCTTCAAGATCTATTCTTAATGTTCTATTTGAATCTTCACCGTTTGTTATACTTACTCTGTATTGTATACTATAGACTTTTCCATTAGAACCTCTTGAAACAATTCTAGGATCAGCTGTAAGAAAATATCGCCTATCTGGATCTGCTGTAGCTTCTGTAATGGATCTTACAAATGAGCCCCAATTATTGTGATATCTTGTCATTTTCCCTTTGACTCTAGATTTTTTATATTGTTTAAATTTTTTATTTTAGTTCAGTATAAATCCTTCGGTTTTGTTATTACTTTTTGATAAGTAAAAACTGTTAAAATTATAATTTGATTTTATTTTTTTATTTTTGACTTTTCTCTTTCTTGTTTTTCTAAATCTTTGATAGAATTCATCATTGTAAGAATGCCATGATATGCTCCTGCAACAAACATTGCTTGGGCAACTTCTTTTTTAGAAGATTCTTTTATATCTTCTTTACTGTCTTTCCATATCTTTGGGAATATTTCTTCAAGCATTCCATCTATCATCTTTCCTGCTATAAATTCATCCATCTGCTCCATAGGAATATCAAAATGTATTTTTGCCGCACTGTCTTTTATGTTATCTATTTCTTTTTCACCTATTTTCTGAAAGCATTCAAAACACATATGCTTTTCAACAGTTTCAATTTTGTCTTCAGGACATTCCATAGGAGCTCCACAAAAACTACAGCTTACTTTTATTGATTTTGTTTCTTCGTTCATTTAAATTACCTTATTTAATTTATTTGTTAAATCTTTCTATTTAATTAATTTTAATTATTTGAAATTTATAATGCTTTTAATTTTCCAGTTACTCTATCTATCTTCTCTTCTTCATCAGGTCCAATTGCTAAACAAGTTATAGTTGGTTTTTTAAAAAAAGTTAAACCTAAATCTTTGATTACTGAAGTTACTAACTTTAATTTTTTTGCCTCATTCTCCAATTTCTTTAGCTCTTCTAAGCTATCAACCTTGAGAACAATCTTTTTCATTCCTTCTTTTTTCCATTTATCTATTTTGTTTTTGCTGGATTTTAAAACTGCTTCAACGCTTGCATGGCTTACTTGGGCAGATAATTTACCTGGAGGCATTTTTAAATCTTCTCGAACTAGAATTACTTGTTTCATCTAATTTTACCTCGTAGCCTTAATTTAACTCTAGTATCTGTTCCTCTCTTAGATCTTTTTGGATGAAACCTCTCTTGTTTTTGTCCTTCTGTTTTGAACTTATGCTGAAATTCTTGCTCTAGTTTTTTAAAAACTTTATGAAGAGTTCTTGCAAAGTCCCAGTCATGTGCATTAGCAGATAAAATAATACTCGGGCTATCTATCCTGGAGTGAATAGAATATTTAACCTGATTTCCTGATTTTTTATATTTTTTAAAATGAATAATTAATTTAGGATTCTTTAAATCTCTTTCAAATTTTGTATAGTACTCTTTTACTAATTTGTTAAGTATGGGAATTTCTTCTTCATTTAGAATTTTTAGGTCAATAAATTCAATAGGCATAAATTAAGCCTGTTATAAGAGTTTTTATATTTTACTGTTAAGCTTTTAACTTAGAATTTTAACATATAATCAAGATTAAACTTCTGAATTTGAGATAATATAAAAACTGGTTACTGAAAAAAATGCCAAACAAAAAATAAAAAAATTATTAGGCTGCAAAAAATAAATACTAGATTCAATAGATTGATGTAATAACTAACTTTCTTTTTGAGATTCATATTTAAAATAAAAATAAGCAAAATAAAAAATATGATTGCTATAATACTTTTTCCTATCCAATGATGGTAGAAATAAATTTTTAGTAAATTCTTGAAGTTTTCATTTATCTCTGCAAAGAGAGTCATAAAGGTAATTAAGATTACTGTTAAAATACAACTAACTACATGATTTTTAATTTTATTTTCTTTAGCCAATGTGCATTACCTCCAAAGCTGCTCTAAAACCTGTTGAAATTATATAACCAAATAGTGCCATTGCAAATCCTGATAAGATAGCTAATCCAATTAAGAGGAGTAAGCTTTTTTTAAGATTTTTCTCTTTAGTAATTCTTTCATTATAGAAATTTATTAGAGAAAAAATTGTGAATGATAAAAATGGAATGAACAAATAGATGTGTTCTTTTGTTTCCATAACAATTCCATGAGCCCATGGCGTAGGTCCTTCTTTAATCAAAGGTTTAACATGTTCACCGTAATACACTGTGTAATAATAACCACCGCTTAGCCAGCTTAGTATAAAAAAGATTACTGCTAAAAAAGCTCCAATTTTTGCCCTCTTTAATCTTTGTTTATCAGGATTAATTAACTCTATAAAAACCCAGACTAGAGAGAATATTCCAAGCTCTCCTAGTGTTGCATGTATACCAATTAAAGGATGTACCAATTTATCACCTCTATATTAAAATCGTTTTAATGATTTATAAATTTGTCTTTATTTCTTCACTATATTAAACTAAAATTTTCAAAGATTTAAAGCGTAAAGGATAATTTTATAAATAAAAAAATGCCATTTTAATTATGCTAAAAAAAGATTTGCATGATGTTGTTATAATTGGGGGGGGGATTGCTAGCTTGACAGCTGCTCTCTATACTGCAAGAGCAAATATGAAACCAGTTATTTTATGCGGGAAAGGTTTGGATCAATTAAGCTTGACAACTACTGTTGAGAATTATCCTGGATTTCCTCAGGGAATTTTAGGACCAGATTTGATAAAGAATTGTAGGGAACAAGCTAAAAAATTTGGGGCTTTTTGTATTGAGGAAGAGGTTGATTCTTTTAAGATTGAGAAAGGATTTTTTGAGGTTGGAGCTGGAAAGAAAAAATATAATGCAAGAAGTGTGATTATTGCAACTGGTGCTAGTGCTAGAAAACTTGGAATTCCTGGAGAGGATAAATATTTTGGAAAGGGCGTTTCGACATGTGCGATTTGTGATGCAGCGCTATACAGAGATAAGGTTGCTGTTGTAGTTGGAGGTGGGGATTCTGCAATGGAAGAAAGTTTAGCTTTGTATAAATTTGCAAAGAAGATTTATTTGACTCATAGGAGAGATTCTTTTAGAGCAAGTAAGATAATGCAGAATAGAGTTTTAAAGTTGAAGGATAAAATTGAGATAATATATAATACTGGTGTGACTGAAGTTATTGGTGATGGGAAATTTGTAACTGGAGTAAGGATAAAGAATCTTGTTAATGGAAAGGAAGATGTGATAAAATGCGATGGAATGTTTTTGGCTATTGGGCATATTCCAAATACAATTATATTTAAGGGGAAGATTAAGTTGGATGAGGAGGGTTATATTATAACTGATGATAGAAGAGGAACTAGTGTTATTGGGATATTTGCAGCTGGAGATGTTCAAGATAGAATATTTAAGCAGGCTGTTACTTCTGCTGGCACTGGTTGTCAAGCTGCTATAGGGGCTGAGAGATTTATTGAGGATTTAAAGGCAAGAGGAGAATATTAGCTTAAACTTTTTCTTTTGAAATTTTTTTAATTTAGATTTTTTATTTTTCTAAAACTTTTCCTAGATTTGGAACTGTGTCAAATTTTCTAACATCTTCAAGCTTTATCCATTTATGTTCTGTGTGCTCCCAATCTAATTTTATTTTTGGATTTTTTATTTCAACAATCACCGGGTATGTAATCCATGTTTTTTTAATAGAAGGATCTGTAAACTTATATCTGTTAAGAAATTTTATTGACAGCAAATTATCTTCCCTGATCCCTATTTCTTCTCTAAGCTCTTCCAGTACTTTTTCTCTTAAGGATTTTAATTCATCTAAGTAACCTGCAACAGTGTTCCATTTTCCTTGATAGGTTCTTACTTTGTTGCTTCTCTTTAACAAAAGAATTTTATTTTTGTGTTTAATATAAACAGTTAATACAGGGGCGATATTTGAATTTCTATAATTAATTCTTCCATCTGGAAATTTTGGCAGTATTTTATAAAATTTTTTAATAGTCTCTAAAACTTCTTCATTAAAATTTTTTAGATAAACATTTTCATAATAATTACAATACTCTGAAATTGGACAAATTCCGCACAAAGGCCTTACTGGCTTGCAAATATTTTGGCCAAAGGTAACAAATAAATCATTAAAATCATGCCAGTATTTTTTTGGAATTATCTTCGATAGTGCAAATTCAGTTTCCTTTGGATTTTTCGTTTTTATCCAGCCAATTCTGTTTGGTAAGCGAAAACAATGAATATCGATAGGCAGAGCTGGTTTATTATACGCGTATACTAGGACTATATTTGCTGTTTTTCTTCCTACACCTTTTAACTTTAATAATTCTTCCTCAGTTTCAGGAACTTTTGAATTGTAGTCTTTTATCAAAGTTTTACAAATCTCTTTAATTCTTTTTGCTTTTGTTTTGTAAAAACCAACCGGGTAGATTAATTTTTCAATTCTTTTAGTTGGGAGTTTTAGAATTTCTTGTGGGGTTTTTGCAACTTGAAATAATTTTTTAGAAGCTACTTCTGTAACTTGATCTCTTGTTCTTAGTGAAAGTAGGCAGGATATTAAAACTAAAAATGGATCTCGAGTTTTTGATGCAATTTCTGTTGCTATTGGAGTTTTGTATTTGGATAATTCTTTTTTTAGAACCTTGAAAATCTCATCAAAGTGATAGTTTTTCATTTTATGGGAAATAATCTAGGAACTTTTTTACAATAGTCTAAGTAAGGTTTTCCATATCTTTCTCTTAATTCTCTCTCTTCAACTAATATTAAAATATAAAGCGCGATTATGATATATACAGCAGATGTGTAAACATAATAGAATCCAGTTATAAAAGCAAAACCACAAGAGAAAAGCATGTATTCTAAATAACGAGGATGTCTAATTTTAGAATAAATCCCGCTGGTAACCAGCTTAGACTTATATTTCTTAGGTAGAATCTCTGGGAGTCCTATTAATTTTTTCAGATCAAAAACTTCAGCCCTTTTTTTATCAAGATAAAAAGAAATAAAAATTAATATAAGGCCAATTATAAATAAAGTAATATTAAAATTAAGTCTTTGGCTAAAAATTTCTTTCCTGAAATAGAAAATTATAAAACCAAAAGTAATCCAGTATAAAATAAAAATAAGATAAGAGAAGATATTTAATCTTCTCCAAAAATTTACTGTTAAATGAATTATTATCCACCCGATTGGGATTGGAACAAAAATAATTAGATAAGATATTGCAATGAATTCTAAGAAATTCATTTAAATACCTCCCCTGTTTCCATGCTCCAAAACAATAAATCGAGTTCGTCCATTGGAATTTTGATTTCTTGAGAGAAATTTTTGAATCTTTTCTCTATGCCTAAATATTTTTTTCTTGTTAGAGTTTTTGGAATTTGATTTATGACTTTGAATTTTTTTAGATTTTTAAGGATATGCCTGTCAAGGATGGCTAAATTTTCATAACCTATATTTCTTAGGAAGTGTGAGCTTTCTTTTAACCCCAACCCATTGATATTTTTGATAAGAAAATCTCGGATTTTAAATTGATCTTTTTCTCCTGCTAAAATATTTTTAATTTCTGGAAATTTTTTCTTTGCATTGAGCAAGTATCTGGTTTTGTGATTGTGAAACCTGGTTTTTTTCTTGATTATACTTTTTGGATTAATCTCTGCGTTATGAAAATTTAAGCCTTTTAAAATATTTACAGCTTCGTCGCATCTTTTTCCATTTGATGCTGGTGTTAAAATACAGAAGCACAACTCATAGAAAATATCTTCTTTGTTTTTGTTTTTGAATTCATAAAGTCGAGATTTAATTTCTTGTTTTTTTTTGTTGTATACTGAGAAAAGTTCTTCCATATTTCTTTAGAGAAGAATTGGTTTTTATATTTTACTTTTTTTGATAGTATATATGAATTATAATAGAAAGCATTATAAAGTTTAGAAGTTATTATAATTTTTAAAGGGGGCAAAATTGTGATGAAAAAGAGGTTTTTATTCTTATACCTAGTATTTTTGCTACTTATCATAACTAGTATTGTGAAGCAAGTTGAAGCTCAACAAATTCCAGTTATCCTAGAAAATGAGCAGATAAGGTTTACTTTTGTTGTAATGGGAAAACTAATGACGCTAAGAAATATTTTGAACAATGAGACTAAGGTTAATTTTGGATTAACAGATGAAAGTTTTTGGGTTGTTACAGTAAGAAATAGTAATACTGGAGTTAAGAGTAATGTGACTTATCAAAATGCATCTGGTTTTACTCAAATTTTAAATACTTCCTCGGACCCTAAAAGATTAACATTAACATGGAATAATATTAATGTTTCTGATGATGCAACTAGTAAGATAGATAGGGTTCAAATTAATATAACTTTAAGAGATGGGGAAAAATTTTCTAAATGGAAGATTAGTGTTTTTAATGTATCTTCTCAGTATAGTGTTTTTGATGTTATATCTCCAACTTTAGGTTTTTTAGGGCTTTCTGGCAATTTTGCAGATGATTTTTTAGTCTATCCACAGATTAAAGCAGCCGGCACTATTATTAAGAATCCTGCTAGGAATATGAATAACACTGAAAATCCTTATCCTTATGGTAGAATGGGAATGCAATTTACAGCTTTATATGATCAAAATTCTAGGGGTGGAATTTACATTCAAACAGAAGATCCTTTAGCTTATGCTAAGCAATTTCTACTTAACGGGACTATAAATGATAGTATTAAAATAGGAATAAAACATTTTACTCAAGACAGCTTTACAGCTAAAAATTATAGTACTA
>CAZCNK010000054.1:0-1645 GCA_964500345.1 Candidatus Woesearchaeota archaeon
CGTTCGCTTCGCTCACTCTCGCCCTTTTCGGGCTCGGGGTATATAACAACGTTAGACGAAATCGCTACGGGGTCGCTTATAACTTGACTAAATATGGCATAAACACAGTGGTATATTTTCTACGATAAGTACCGCCCCATCCCCATTCTTTATTACCGAATGGACCCTCTGTTTCCATAAAAATAGTTTCACCTTCTTTTAATCGATGATATATTCCACCAGAAGATATTACATGAAAAGTGCCGGTACTTTTATAATAAGGAGACTTACTTAATCTTCCATCTACTCTACTATGACCTCTTTTAATTTCAACATATTCTCCCACGCGTTCCTCCAATGTTCTTCTTGAAATTGTCTGTGGCATAGATTATATAACTACTCAATAGTTTATAAAACTTTCGTTTTTCCTATCCGACGCGACCCCTCCGCGACTCTTCGGAAACCTTCGGTTTCCTCACCCTTGCTCCTTCGCTCGATAGTTCAAGAGATTCAGAATGACTCGCTCAGTCGCTGCGGGTCATCTAACAACAGTTATATTCAATGCCCTCGTCAAATTTGAGAAAAGGACTGTTAATTAAGAGAAAATTAAAGTAGAGGTCCTCGGGCACTCTGCGGAATTTTCCTTTGGAAAACCGCCAACTTCGTTGGCTTTCCTTGGTCCTCGCTTTGCTCGGACGAATATAACACTGGTTAGTTACAATGCCTTCGGGCGCCAACTTTAACTCTGTCGTAAACCCTTCTTATTTTTCCTCGTGGATCATCTTCCTCACGATGGAAAAGCAATCCTTTACAATCAGGTTTAGCAAATGTTCCGTCCCAAACAACTATTCCAGATGGTTCAAAATAATCCGCCATAGACTTCCTAGCTCTTAAAATCGCCAAACCGTACATCTTTTCGGTTCTGGTGGGAATTGGAATTTCTAAAGAATCACCAAAATATCCGCAACCAGGATCGAAAGTAGTTTGAGGGCAATGAATAATAGTTTCATAAACAAAAATCTGTCTGTCGCCATCTCTTGCAGTAAACTGATGTAGTTTAACCCCGCCACTTCCATGGTTTAAAGTAGCATCTGGTGACTTCAATTCTTTTCTACGATGCCATTTAAGAGTTCTTGATTTTGATTCAATTTCTTTAATCGTGCCTTCTAAATCTATAGTCGCTATCATTTTTTGCTCCTGTTAACTACTATTATAGAGTAATAACTTATATATAAACCTTTTGTATTTTATTGATCCGGGCGCCCTCCGGCACTCCTCCTTCCCTTCGGTCAGTCGGCCCTGCCTTACGCCCTCATTATTTTTGAATAAAGTAAGTGACTTTCGGGCGTTCGTTGGGGAAACTAACATTAATTATGTGCAATTGATTTTGGCGCTATTAATGACCTAACTCAATTTTTACAGGCAATGGAACCTTAACTTCTTTTTGACCTTCTGTCCTTCTTTTAAATCCCAAAATTGCTATTCCGGTAACTTTACCAGTCTTTTCATCAATTCTTTCTGATACTCCTTCTCCAACATCTCTAAAATAACCTTTTGTATATTCACCTACATTTAACTCCAAGAAATCCCCTTCATCATCATAGTAAATATATAGATTTTCTTTCATGTTGCTTTTTCAACAAAATATGCTGATATTATAAAACCT
>CAZCNK010000054.1:1655-7994 GCA_964500345.1 Candidatus Woesearchaeota archaeon
CGTTTAAATACTTAACTATGACTCTTAAATACTGTGCTTTAGATTTTTGATTTTTGTAATATCGATAATAATATTTAACATGTTCATCAAAATCTACTATTATAAGTGGATTTTTAAGGGTTTCTTCAATCCATTGCAATGCAGATTTATCTTGCATTTCTGGATGTTTCAAAATATGCTTCCATCTTTCATCTGTTAAATAAATTCTTCTTCTAGACTTGACTACCACCTCAAAAATTCGCATATTCAATTTAAAGAAAATATTGATTTATATATAAAGATTACCACTAGTCTTTGACTAGAGAAATTACCTCTAGCTTTTAGATTAATATAGCCTTCAATATTACTGCGCAATCTTTCAACTGGAAAATTTGATAAATACAGCAAGCAGATATCCTTGGTTACTGCCTTTTCTTTCCGTCCTGCTATTACATGCTTGTATTTCCTTCCGAATATATTTATTGCCTTAGCTCAATAAATGTCTGTCAAAAAAATTCAAAACCCTTTTTTCATATTCTTCTTTATAAGACGAATAGGAAAATCCATGTTCAATATTTTCAAGAAGCCAAAGTTCTGTATTCTCTGTTCTTGCATGATAAAGTATATCAGAATTTTCAGCTGGAATTTGAGAGTCTAATTTGCTGTGGATTAATAATGCTGGAGCTTTAAGTTCTTTAATTGATCTCCCAGGAGAATCTTCATCAGGATTTATTCTGAGAAAAATTCTTGCGTAAATTTTTGTCAGATAGACAAAAGGCAACTTCAAAAATCCAGGAAAAATGAAATACATTGATTTGAGAACATTATCAATATTTGCATAAGCAGAATCTGCCACAATAGCTTTAATATCACTAGATTTAGACATTAAGATTGTTGAAGCACCCAAAGAAAAACCTATAGCCCCAATTTTTCTATCATCAATATTGTCTCTAGTCTTTAGATATTCAACAGCTGCCAAAAAATCATTAACTTCTTTATAACCAGCAGTTGTATATTTACCTTCACTTTCCCCGAAATATCTAAAATCAAAAAACAATAGATTGTAATGCTTTTGTAAAAAAGGCGCAAGGATTAAAACATTCCCTTTGTCGAATGGATAACCGTGTGCCACGATAATAGCCGCTTTACTATAATTAGAAGGAATAAACCATCCTTTTATTTTTAAGTTATCTTTCGTCAAGAATTCAACATACTCGTAACTTAAATTAAAATCAGAAGGCACAGCTCTTGATTTATATTTTAGAGGATGTATTGAAAGAAAAAAGTTTAATAAAGACAATAAAATTATTCCTATGGTAATATAAAAGATTATCTTCAGCATTTTGCTCTTTTAATTATTCATTTAAAACATCAATCTTCATTTCCTTTTTCTTAAAATTCAGAGCCTTCTTTGCTTCTTGTCCGTTCATTCCAATAACTCTCACAAAGGCTAATAAATCCTTAGCAGATCTCATTTCAAATTTATTTTTTGCAAAAGAAGCAATCACCATTTCAATCTTATATTTTCTGCACAATCTAACATTTTGCATCATCCTTCCGATAATTAATGATCTCTCTTCATTACTAGAATTAAGGATGTCATTAAAATTGAATCCAACAGCAACTTCTCTTTCTTTTAACGCTTTGCAAATGATATGATTTAAGCCTGAATTTCTAAAATTTAAAAAATCTTTTTTAGCATATTTTTCACAGCTGTATATGATATCTAAATTCTTTCTTTTAATGCTTTTTAAATTCCTCTCAAAATCTCTTCCCTCAATAGTTTTAATCTCACTAACATGGATCAATTTAGAAAACCCAAGATTAAGAGCTTCTTCTTCAAACCTAATTATATCTATCATCTTGATTTCAATTTCTTTATTATCTTTTTTATTCCAATATGGAAAGTTTTTTTGTTTGTAGTATCCACAATTTGAATCTTTTGCTTGTTAACTAAAGCCTCCATTAAGCAAACATCAAATATCTCTGAATTTAAATTCTCTCGTATTTTTTCTTTGTTGTACTTTCTTTTTTTTAATCTTTTCTTAAGCTTCTTAAGATCGCACTTCGTCACTATACACAGCTCGGCATATTTTTTTGATAGATAATGGCTTAAATGAGAATCAATTATTAAGCGTCCTTCACTTTTCTTAATTTCCCCAATCAAATATTTATTTAGTTTCTTGATATTCACAATTCCAGACTTTAATTTTTTATCAAAACCTCTAGACAGTTTTTTATCTTTAATAAATTTTGATACATCAAAATATTTTCCTAAACCTTTTTTTGCTAGCTCTTTTGCAACCCTAGTTTTTCCAGTTCCGGGTGTTCCAGTTACAATTATTGCTTTCATTAAAATAGCTAGGTGACTGCTTTCTTTATATTTTTACCTATTTGATATAAATATGATTTTATATTATCTAAAACTTGTATCCTAAAGTTTTTATTATGAAAGCATCAATTTCGTCAATTCTATCTTTATTTAAAGAAACCTGTAAACCATATGGTGCTGGCTTAAGGATAAGTAAACCTTCTTTAACTAGTAATTTAGCAACTTTTTTAACATCCTTTCCTAAATGAGAGGGAAAACCTTTGTGAATAGTGTCAAAATGAGTATGAACACCACCCATAACCTTTTTTCTTCTTAGATTATATAAAATAGTTGCCTTAATCTTATCTTCTTCATCATATCCCATAAAAATCTTTAATGAAATTTAATATTTAAATGTTTCTAATTTTGAAATATAAAAACATAAATAGAAAGATTTTTAAAGGTGGGATATTGATATAAATAAATATATTGGGAATTAATTAATAAATAAGATACATGGTATAAATAATAAAAAATGAAAACTGAAACAATCTTTATAGATGTATTTGGGAAGAATCCAGTAATCAAAGTTCTAGATTTTCTTATAACATATCAGCTTTTTGACTACTCCCTGACTGAGATAGCTAAAAATTCTAGAGTAAGTTATTCAACATTACAAACTTTTTGGCACAAACTGGAGGAGAATAATATAGTAATGAAAACCAGAAGAATTGGAAAATCAGATTTATATAAACTGAACACAGAAAATCCAGCTGTTAAGCAGTTGTTAAGATTAGATTGGAATTTAATAAAAGGTGTTGAGGAAAAAATTCCTGCATAAGACTAAAAGTTTCTTAATGAAGAAATAAATAGCGTAATCTAATAAATCTCAGTCCCAATAAATCTTCTTCCAGTAACGAGATTTTCAAAATTTCTCAGATCAGGGCCAATAATAAAGGTTTTAATATTGTTTTTTTTAATAATTGTTGCAGCATGCTGGTCTAATACAAAATGCTGTCCAGGTTCATATTTCATTCTTGTTGCAATTTTATAAAATTCATTAATAGAGATTTTTTTGATTAATTTTGCATCTTTGTATTTTCTAGGATCTTTATCATATAATCCTTTAACGTTTGTCATATTAATAAAATTAACTTTAAAGTGATTTGCAATCTGAGCTGCAGTCCCATCGCTTGTATTGTTTTCTTCAAATCTTAAAGCTCCTGCAATAACAGCTCTATTTTTATTAGCTAAATTTTTTACATCTTTTAAAGAGCTTGGCAAGGTTTTATTGGTAATATCACCAAAAAAATAAGCTAAAAATTTTGCATTCAGCCTTGTAATTCCAACACCCATAATTGATCTTACCCTTATAGAAAGACCTCCTTTAGCCAGAGCATTGATATATCTTCTAGCTGTAGATCCGCCACCAACTACTATTATAAATTTTTTATTTTTGTGTTTCAGAATCACTTTTTTGAACTTTTTAAGAAAATCATAATCTATTTTATCAGGAACTATTAAACTACCGCCTAAACTCAACACCACTTTTTCCATCTGTTAAAAGAAAGATCCAGAATTTAAAAATCTATGCCTTCTAAACTTTTATTTACTTTTAATAAATTTTTATTTACATTTAAAAAATTCCTAAACTTCTATAGTGCAATAAAATTCTATCGTTCAATCTTCTTGGGAAATTAAGTTTGTAATAATTGTGACCGTATTTAACTACAACCATAACATCATCTCTTTTTTTATTATACGATGCAAAAAATTTTAAACCATCAGCAAAGACTTCTCCATTCTTTATCAATCCATCACAAATTCCTTCTAAAATAGCATTTGCCTCTATAGCAGCTTCCTCTGGATCAATTCCTTTTTTAACTAAGTTATTGATAATATCTGAGATGCAGGTCATTTTTCATCAACAGTAAATAATTCACTGTCATTTACCTCCCATAATCCAATTCTTGCACCAGCGTCCAGCCAACCATGAGCATAATTTATAGCTGCAAAAGCATTCAACAACTCGCCTTTCTCTTTAAAATGCTTAGCATCATCAATGTATCTCTTTATCATGTCTAAAAAAATATATCTTGCATTTTCAGCGTCAAGATTTTCAGGGGCATCTCTAGCTTTCTCAAGGGCTTTTTCAGTTATTAAAAAATACCTTTCTAATCTTCTCTCAATTTCTTCATTCATAAAGGAACTAGAACTTTGGGTTTTTATAAATTTTTGCATTAAATTCAGGCATAATCACCCATAATAGATACATACAATAAAGGCATTAAATTTAAATAATAGAAATGCACTTTAAGGAATATGAAAAAAAGGGGTTTTATTGGGTTAGCCATAGTTTTCTTTCTAATAGTCATATTGCTAGGAGTCTTATTTTATAAAACAGGTGATTTATTTTCTAAAGAAGATACTATTGTAATTAAAGATGAGGAAGATCTAGAAAAGATAAAAGAAGAAATGCTAAAAGATTTAAATGAAGTTGAAGAAAAGGTTTCTGAGATTCAGGAGACAGTGGCATGATAAATAGAAAAATATACAAAGTTAGAGGATTATTTTTAATAGTGGCTCTTTTACTTTCTATAATATATCTTCCTGAATCTTATGCTTTTTCATTAGACAATCCTGTGGATTTGTTTTACAATTTAATATCAGTTTATCTTTCATTTATAACTGGAAAAGCAATTAAAATTGGAGAAGGCCAATCTCAAGGCAGTAAGGACTGTGCAACAGACCCATCTGGAGCTCCTGATTCAGATAATGATGGAAAAAGAGATGAATGTGATAGTTGCCCTTTAGATCCTCAAAATGATATAGATGGTGATGGGATCTGTGGGAATTCAGACAATTGCCCATTTACAAGTAATCCTGATCAAGTTGATTGTGATAATGATAGAATAGGAGATGCTTGTGACTCAGATTTAAGCCAGTGTCCTCAAGGTGATGCTGATGGCGATGGAATAATAAATGGCAATGATAATTGCCCTTCCATATATAATCCAAGCCAGTTAGATTCTGATGGCGATAGAATAGGTGATGCTTGTGATTCTTGCCCTTTTTTATCTACCAACACGAATGATCAAGATCAAGACGGATTTAATTCTTTACAATGCAATGGAAATGACTGCAATGATTTTAATAAGTATATATATCCTGGAGCAGCTGAGTTATGTGATAATTTAGATAATGACTGTGATTCTGCAATAGATGAGGGATGTTCTGATTCTGATCAAGAACAAGATGATCAAGAAGAGGAAGATCAAGATACCCGACAAAGAAATCAGGATTATCTTGAATACCAGCTTGGAGAAGAGTATCCAGAAACACCTTTCCAAGACCAAGGTGAGATTGATAGAGAGCGTATAGTAAGATATCTCGAAGTAATACAAGATAAATTAATTGGACTGTCAAATAGAGTTGCTGCAGTTAGAGTATATTACCTTGAACGGCAAGATATTTTAAAAGAGCAAGATTATGCTAAGCTAAAAATTTCTTTAGATCAATTATCAAGTGAAGTTACTGAAATGATAAACAACATAAAAGTTGGAGCTGATGATCAAATAGTTACATCAAAGCTATTTAATTTTGCAAGCAAGTTGAGAAATGTTTTAGAAAATTTGCGTACATTATTGCAAGAACCAGAAAAATCAGAAGAGGAAGAATTAGAGGTTAAAGTATGATTTATTTTTGGAGAATAAATAAATCCCAAATAAAAACATTGGAATATTTAAAAATTGGCCCATTGTCAATCCAAAAATCATTGCCTCAGGAACTTTAATGAATTCAATAAAAAATCTTATAGCAGAGTATAAAATCAAGAAAATCCCAAATAATTTTCCATCTTGAAATTCTTTTTTCTTCATAGACCATAAAACAAAAAAGATAAATAAATTCTTCAGAGATTCATAAATCTGAGTTGGGTGCCTAAATCCTTCCGCACCTTGAAACTTAACACCCCACGGCAGGTTTGTGACTGTTCCATAAAGCTCTCCGTTGATGAAGTTTCCAATTCTTCCCAAAAACAAACCAAAAGC
>CAZCNK010000055.1:0-7561 GCA_964500345.1 Candidatus Woesearchaeota archaeon
AATCCGCGAGATCCTGTGCTGGAGGATCAACAGGACTTTGGCAATTTTGGATTTCATGAAGCATATGATTTTACAGTTGTAGGTTCTAACATCATAGTATCAGAAATCAGCAGCGTGCATGTCATTCCGATACAATAGAGTGAATAAGTTCTGCTACAGTTATATTAGAATTATATTCAAATATTTTAGACGACGCATAAAAAGAGAAAGAGCACAAAATGCATAAGTTAAATCTTTAATTTGTTCTTACTCCTCTTCGTCTTATCACTCTTACTACTTTCCTATTATGATCAATGATCAGTGTTCATTTATTTGAGCTGAGTTTTAGCAGAATCCATTATTTTATTATTCTATGTTACGTATCTCTTATTCAGTCATTCGATATTCTTAACCTTCATCTTCTCATTAACAGCCTTATCAGATATTATAGCTGAATTTCCACTTGGATCTTCTATTATTATCTTTAACTTCTCACTACCAAATTTAACCCTTCTTATTTTCTTTAAAATATTCTTACATCGTCTCTTTTCTTCATCATCCTCAGATACTTCTTGTTCAGCCTCAACAATCTCTTTAAATCTATCTAATAATCCTTCAACATTAGAAACATAACCTTGAGAAGCAGGTCCAGGACTCACAACCATTCTCATCTGGGGTATTCTTATAGTTGCATTTGAGCTTTTCACAACTCTAACCTGCATATCTTTCTCATTCTCAACAGTAAAAGTTATCTTGCAAGGCTCTTTTTCTTCAGCAGCCTCGATATCAGCTTTTGAAAATTTGCAATTGCTGCAATTCATAGAAAACAAATAAACCTTTCCAAAGTAAGGAATTTCAGTTTCATCTTCTGTTAATGCCAATTTTTTCTCATGACAGAAGGGGCAAGGTTGATTTTCTAATTTATCCATGAAAAGAACTAAGAAAATAAAATTTAAAAAGCTATCTTTTTTTTGATAAAATTAGATTTTTATTTTTTAAGTATATAAATTAATCTTTCAATTTTTGAATCTGGAGAAGAGTATAAAACAGGATTTTTTATTTTTTCAAAAGGAGAGATAATTTTTAGATTGCATTGATTTATGATTTCTTCGAAATTAATCGATATTGTATCTTTGTTTTTTGTTTTAAATCTTGGAATTATTATAACAATTTTTCCTTGAACTATTTTTGATAATTCTGAAATTAACTTTTCATATAATTTTCTTAATTCATCTGCTACATTTTTTGCTTCTTGCTTTGTTGGTAATTTTTTAAGATATGGACCTAAATATGGCTCTGTCACAACGCATTCTGCATTTTTAATATATTTAGAAATTTTTGTGGCATCAGCTTGAATTAGCTTCCACTTGCCTTTATGTTTTTCTCCAAGATTTTCTAGATTTATTTTTGCTTCAGAAATATCTTTATCAACACCCATAACATTATAGCTCATTAACAAAGCTTCTTGTAAAATTGCTCCTGTACCGCAAAATGGATCAAGAATTTCTCTTTTAGCTTCAGAAAGATTTATTAAAATTTTTGCTAGCCTGATAGAAGTAATTTTATGTGGCTCTTTAGAGAATTTTGATGTGTCTCTTTTTTTGTATTCTTTTGGATTTGAAACTTGAATGATTTTAAATATCTTATTTTTAAATAGAACTAATTCTAAATCTAAATTTAAAGATCTTGTTGGAGATATCTCTCTGTTCTCTTTGTTTAAAGACTTGCAAACAAATTTTATTCTTTCATCTCTAAATTTTTTCTTTAAAAAATTATTTATTTTTTCATGATTTGATTGAAAGGCAGTTATTGAATAAGTGACTTTATTTTTATTAAAGTTTAGATCATCTATGCTTTGGATTTCTTCACCAATTTTTATTGTTCCTCCTAATTCGTTGATTATGAAGGGAAGTTTTTCAATTGAGAAGATTGATAAATGTTGTTCAAAATGAGATAGATTATACTTAATATTCTTTCTATTAAAAAATGCAAATAATTCTAAAATACTTAATTCTGGATTTCTGCCATGCACGAATATATATTCCATAGTTAAGAGGTAAAGTAATGCTTTATAAAATTTTTTAACGAAAAACTATTTAAATAGTGGCTAAGAGACTATTGACATGCAACCAGAGGAAGCATTAATAGAGCAAAGGAAGAAGAAATTAGTTGAATTAAGAAAATTGGATGTTGAGCCTTATCCTTATGGATTTGAAAAAAAGAATAATACTGCTGAAATTCTTGAGAAATTTAAGAATTTAAAGAAAGAGGGCAAGATAAATAAGGATTTTTCTTTGGCTGGTAGAATTGTTTTGCTGAGGGAGATGGGAAAGGCTAGCTTTGGCCATATTCAAGATGAAACTGGGAGAATTCAATTTTATATCAGGGAAGATGTTGTTGGAGAGAAAGATTATGAAATATTTAAGAAATTAGATTTAGGAGATATAATCGGAATTAATGGTTTCGTGTTTAGAACTAAAAAGGGGGAGATTTCTATATGGGTGAAGAAGATTAACTTGCTTGCAAAGGCAATTAGGCCATTACCTGAGAAATGGCATGGCTTGAAAGATGTTGAACAGAGATATAGACAAAGATATTTAGATTTAATTGCAAATCCTGAAGTAAAGAAAATTTTTTTTATAAGGAGCAAGATAATTGATGCGATGAGGGTGTTTTTGAGAGAAAGGGGATTTTTGGAGGTTGATACACCGATATTGCAATCGATTTATGGTGGTGCTAATGCTCGTCCTTTTAAGACTTTTCTTCATGATTTGAAAATGGATGTGTATATGAGAATTAGTGATGAACTTTATCTGAAGAAATTAGTAATTGGCGGATTTGAAAAAGTTTTTGAGATAGGCAGAGATTTTAGAAATGAGAGCATTGATAGAAGTCACAATCCTGAATTTACAATGATGGAATGTTATTGGGCTTATGCTGATTACAATGATGTGATGAAATTAACTGAGGATATGTTTAATTTTATAGCTAAAGAGGTTTTAGGTAAGACTAAAATTGAGTATCAAGGAAAGATTGTTGATTTAAAGAAACCTTGGGAGAGAATTACAATGCATGAGGCTATAAAGAAATTTGCGAAGTTGGATATTAAAAAAATGAGTGATGATGAAATTCAGAATATATTGAGAAGTTATAATATAGAGTATGAGGGTGGTTTTAACAGAGGAATTGCGACTGAGTTAATTTTTGAAGAACTTGTTGAGAATAAATTGATCCAGCCTATATTTATTACTGATTACCCGAAAGAGTCTACTTATTTGTGCAAGCTTAAAAGAGGAAATTCTGAATTAATTGAAAGATTTGAGCCTTTTATAATCGGGATGGAGTTTGGGAATGCTTATTCAGAGTTAAATGATCCTATATTGCAGAGAAAGTTTATGGAGATGCAGGCTAGGTTAACAAAAGAAAGATTACAGGAAGAGCAACCAATAGATGAAGAGTTTATTAGAGCTATGGAATTTGGAATGCCTCCAATGGGAGGATTGGGAATCGGGGTAGATAGATTGGTAATGTTGTTTACAAATCAGGCTTCTATTAGAGATGTTATATTTTTTCCTTTTATGAAATGAGATTTTAAATGAAAATTAATTTTAATTCTGCGGATTTAAAAGATAGAATAAATATGCCTGTTTAAAGCCTCAAAAAGCCTGAAAAATGGCATTTCTAGGGTTAAAAATAGAAAGGTTTATATATAAGTTATAGTTCTAAAATGGTAAATTCATGGAGTATAAGCCTTGTAAAGCTTGTTTTCATGAGTTTGGAGTAATAAGAACTAAATGTTCTTTTTGCTCAATATAATTAAAGACAAGGAGTGGGGTGAAATAAAATGGCAGATCTATTGGTAGTAAGAAGTAAGATTAAGGATGCAGCTAAGGGTATGAATGTAGCTGGAGATTTTGCTGAGGCTTTAAGTCAGAAAGTAGCTGAAATGATTAAGCAAGCTTGTGAGAGAGCTAAGCAAAATAATAGAAAGACTATTCAAAGAAAAGACTTGTAAATTTTGATTTTTTTATTTGAAGTTTTTATTCTTCAAAAGGCTAAGACAAAGGTTTAAATATTAGCCTTCTTTTTATATTATATGCAAAACCAAATCACCAAAAAATTGATTTTTTTAATGATAGTTGTAAGCATTATATTTTTAATAGGTTGCACCAAGGTTGATGAAGAGAATAATAAAAAGGGAGATCAAGATAATGAGATTTTAACTGATCCTGAAAAAGAGTGTGAAAGGGTTGGTGGGGAGTGGATTGTTTTTTCAAATGGGTGTGTTGATTCTTGTTTAAAGGAAAGAAGCAAAGAGCCTGTTGCTTGCACTCAAGCTTTGACACCTGGCTGTGATTGTGGTCCTCTGGCATGTTGGAATGGAAAGACTTGTGAACCAAATTATCCAATAGAGAATTTACCTAGTGATAAAGAATCTTGTGAATCAAAAAATGGAAAATGGGGAATACATGGATTAGCTCCTGTTGAATCTTGTATTTTACCAAGATCAGATGCTGGAGAAGAATGCAGAGATTCTAGTGAATGTGAAGGTGAATGTGTTTTAGAGAAGATGCCTGAAAATCTTGAAGAAGATCAAGAAGTTATTGGAAAATGTTCTGAATGGAATCCTTTATATGGTTGTTATACTTTCGTAGAAAATGGAAAAGTTTCTGGAGCAATGTGCATAGATTAAAATATTTCTGGATTTATTGAAATATTTTTTATTTTATTGAGAATATTTCCGCTTTTTCTTCAGAAACACTTTTAAAGTCATGATGTTTAAAAATCTTTATGTCAAAAAACAAGGGGTCTCGGACCGAGAGGGAACTCTTGCATATGTTTTGGAAAAATAAGTGGTTTTGCACTAGGATGGCTGGAAGTGGAAGTATGCCATTTCCGTGTCCAGATTTGCTTTCTGGAAAAAATGGTAGGGTTTTAGCTATTGAATGCAAGTCTGGGAAAAAAACAAGATATATTGAGAAAAGACAAATACAAGAATTATTAGAATTCTCAAGAGGATTTGGGGCAGAGCCTTGGATTGGGGTAAGATTTAATAATTTAGGATGGAGATTTTTAAAGCCTAAAGATCTTACTAAAAGTGGTAAGAGCTTTTCTGTATCAAAGGATAGAGCTATTAAAAAGGGATTGACTTTTAAAGAGTTAATCGAATAATTTCTGTTTATTTTGTAAGAATTTTGTTTTTTTGATGCTTTTACGCAAAATTTCCATAATAAACCGGATAAATTTTAAATTTTATGAATATTTTCCGTCTTTTACTGGATAATGTTTTTTAATTTTAAAAACATTATTTTTTTATGAGAAAGAAAATTTTAATACTGGCATTTTTTTTGACACCTTTTTTAATTTTTGTTAAGCTTGCAAATGCAATTTTAATAAATGAGATTAATTACAATCCTGAAGGTGAAGACAACAATAGAGAGTATATTGAGATTTTAACAAATTCAAGTTTAGAGAATTTTACAATTGAGGATTTGAGTGGTAGTGATAGATTAATTTCTAAGAAGGTAGTAAATTCTAGTTTTGCCTTGATTGTTGAAGAGGGTTTTAATTATAGTGAGGTAAATGCATCTGTTTATTCTGCTGGAGCTACAATTGGAAATGGACTTAATAATGAGAATGATGCCTTGATTTTAAGAGACTATAGTGGAGAGATTTTAGATGTTATTGTTTATAATAAAGAATTGGGAGGTAATGGAAACAATATGTCTCTTTGCAGGAATGGGATTTCTTTTTTGGAGTGTAGAACAACTCCTGGTTATAAGAATTTATTCTTAGAAAGCGTGATTAATTTTTCTATTAAGATAAATGAATTACTGCCTGATCCTATTGGAGATGATAGGGATGAAATGCCTAATGGAGAGTGGGTTGAATTTTATAATTACGGAAATGATTTAGATTTGGAAGGATTTTTTATTAAAGATCAGAGAAATACCACTTTGATAATAAGCGAGGAAAATGTAATTGATTCAACTATTGCAAAGAAAAACAGCTTTATTGTAGTTTATATGAATGGAAGGAGTTTACTGAATAACGATGGTTTTGAAAAGATTTATTTTGGTATTGGAAATAAAATAATTGATAGCATTAGCTATAGCAGCACAAGTGAAGGAAAATCGTTGTCTATAGTTGATGGGGTTATTAAGAAAACTCAGCCAACACCTGGAGAAGAGAATTTTGAAGAAGAAAACCAGCTAGATTCTTATGTTAATATTGAAGAGGTTTATTTAGGAAATGATAATAAGGCAAATTTTGGTGATTTAATAAGGGCAAAGATTAGGGTTTTTAAGGGTGATACAACAAAGAATAGTGTAAAGGTTTATGTTGATAAGTTAAGCAAGCAGAGCAGTTTTAATGTTTATGGTAAATTTGTTAATATAAGTTTTATAGTACCTATTCAACTTGAATTGAATTGCAATGAGAAATTTAATGATGGATCTTATGAACTGATTGCTGAAGGTCTTGATGGTTCAGATAAAAAAGAGATAACTATTGAAGGAGGTTCTAGCTATTGCAAAACATCTAAAAGCAATAACAAAAAACCCAGCAAAGAGAAAAATGAGGGTGTAAAGATATATGAAGGAAATTATAGCAAGAGATTGCAAAGTGAATTTAACAGGGAAATAGAAAGCGTTATAAATAAAGAGGGTGAAGTTGTTTTTGAATCTAGTGATATTAAAGCGAGAAGAAGTGCTTTATACTTCTTTTCAATAACAATTTTAATGATACTGATGTATTATTTGATTGGGGTAGAAAATGGAGAAGGTACAAGCAAAGTCAATAATAGAGATACTTGGAAGTCCTCAAGAGCATGTAGAGAAAACGATGAGCATGGTTCTGGGGAAATTAAAAGAAAGAGGGGATATTAAGGTTTTAAAAGAAAGTGTTTTTCCCGCTGAACAGTTGAAAGATAAACCTTTTTGGAGCACTTTTGCTGAGGTTGAAATTGAAGTCGATGGGATTGAAACACTGGTTGGATTTTGTTTTGATTTTTTGCCTAGTTCTATAGAGATAATTAAGCCAAATAAATTTATGATTGAGGATGCTAGCATTAATAATATGCTAAATGATTTGATAGCTAAGCTCCATCAGTATGATATGGTTTTAAAGAATGTTCATGCACAGAATATTCTGTTAAAAAAGAAAATTGAAAATCAATAGCTGAATAGTAGACTTTTATCTTAACTTGGAGTTGCAAAGAATTATAAACTCTAAAGATATTATTTTAATTGCTAAAATTGGGGGGGTAAAATTGTGATCAAAAAGAGGATTGCATTCTTATATCTATTATTTTTGCTAATTATAATTAGCATTGCAAGGCAAGTTGAAGCTCAAATAACGCCTGAGCAAATTATCTTAGAGAATGATCTAGTTGAATTTACATTTATTAAAAAAGGCAAATTTTTAGCTCTAATAAATATAACAAATAAAGTAACCGGAATTAATTTTAATGTAAGTGAAGAAAGTTTTTGGGTTGTTACGGTAAGAAACAGCAATACTGGAATTAAAAGTAATGTGACTTATCAAAATGCATCTGGTTTTACTCAAATTTTAAATACTTCCT
>CAZCNK010000056.1:0-7532 GCA_964500345.1 Candidatus Woesearchaeota archaeon
GAAAGAGGTTTTGAAATATGCAGGGATTGCTGAGAAGGGATCTGAACATCCTTTGGCTTTGGCTATAGTAAAGAGAATTGAGAGCATGAATATAAAAATTCCTGAGGCAAGTGCTTTCAAGGCAATACCTGGAAAAGGGGTTATTGCAAGATATTTAAGCAAAAATATTTTGATGGGGAATAGAAAATTAATAGAGGAAGTTGGAATTGATTTAGGAGAGATAGAATTAAAGGTTGAGAATTTGGAGGGACAAGGCAGGACTGTAATGATTTTAGTTGTTAATAAAAAAGTAATTGGATTGATTGCTGTTGCTGATACTTTGAAAGAGAATTCTAAAGAAGCAATTGAGATGTTGCATGATATGGGAAAAGAGGTTTATATGATTACTGGAGATAATAAGAGAACAGCTCAATCTATTGCTGAGCAGGTTGGAATAGATAAAGTAATAGCTGAGGTGTTGCCTGGAGAAAAAGCAAATATTATTAGAAGACTGAAACAAGAGGGAAAGATAGTTGCAGCTGTTGGTGATGGGATAAATGATGCACCGATGCTAGCAGAGTCTGATATTGGAATTGCTATTGGTTCTGGAACTGACGTTGCTTTGGAAACTGGGAGCATTGTTTTGATAAAAGATGATTTGAGGGACGTAATTAAGGCTGTTGAATTAAGCAGTTATACTGTGAAAAAGGTAAAACAGAATTTGTTTTGGGCTTTTATTTATAATATAGTTGGAATTCCAATTGCTGCTGGGGTTTTATATCCTTTTTTTGGATTTTTACTTAATCCAATGATTGCCGCTTTTGCTATGGCTGCTAGTTCTTTGTCTGTTGTTGGAAATTCTTTGCTTATGAAGTTTCATAAAATTTAAAGGTTTTTTTAAAAATTTTTTAAATATTTGTCAAATTTGTTTGTTCTGTTTGTTATTCTTTTTTCACTATTGAATTTTAGTGAAATCTTAGCGTTGGATTCTGAGAAAACTTTATAAAATCTACTATCTATATAATTTACTTGTATAATTTATTAATTTAAGTTGTAATTAATAATTTAAGTTATTTTTAAAATTAGAGTGATTAAAATTAGAGTGATTAAAATTAGAGTGATTAAATTTAGAGTAATTAAATTGTTTTGGTTTAAATTGGGGTTGATAGGAGTTCGGATATGAGTTTAGACAAATATGTTAGTAGAAGAGAAGTTCTTAGGTATTTAATTGGTATTCCGTTTACTTTGGGATTGGGAAGTGGAGCTATTAATTGTCAAGAGATTCAGCAGAGTGAGAAAGGAAGTTCTGTTTATGAGATATTAAATCCTAGAGACAATAGTTATTTGGGAAAAAGTGATGTGGTTGGATCTTTTAGTTTGTTAGCTAGAGAAGGTAGTGAGTCCTTAGATGCAATTGTTTTGAGATTAATCGGAGATGGTTTTGATGATTTGAGAGTTTTTACAAGGATGGACCAGAGACATTTTGATGAGAGGCATTTTAGGAGAGAAAAGGATGAAAAGGGTAGGGATGTTGTAAGAGCATTACCAACTAATTGTTACCACAGTGAATTTTTGGAGCAAAGAGTAAAAGAAGGAACTGTTTATAATTTTGGAATTGATCCTCAAGGGTTGCAGGATGGGAATTATAGGGCCCAGTTTTGGGTAAAGCAGGTAGGAAGATGGAGAAATGATGGACAGAAAAAAAGACTTGACAGATATCTTAAGCTTATTAAGACAGAAATTTTGAAAGTAATGGAGGAATGCGAATTTTATTTGGAGTGCAAGTTTAAAGTTGATAATGAATCTCCTGGTGCCAGCACTTTAGAAACTAGTGATAAATACATGAAGATTTTGTTTTATGACAATAGTGGGATGAGGGAGAATGGACTAAGAGTTATTAGGCTTACTGATGATATTGAGAATATTACTGATAGAGTTAATTTGAGAAGCGAGGTTAAAGGCAGTGATATGGTTGTTGAATTAAGAGATTATCCTTGTGATAAAGAAGATGTTGTTGTATCTTGTTTAGATGTTGCGGGAAATTCTATCTTGTATTCTCCTTTTATTAGCAAAGAAGAGCTAGAGAAAAGAATAAGGAAGATAAATATTGGAAAGATGGAAAGGATTTTGAGAAGAAAAGTTGAAAATGGTTCTGATTCTGGTGTAAGAAAAAGTGGTTTAGAGTTTTTGAAGAGGATATTGAAGGAGGGAGAAGGGTGAATAAATTAAAATATTTTTTGATGATCTCTATAGCTTTTATAATATTTTTATTTGTCTTAAATTTTAGCTATGGAATCATTGATAGAGATTTTTTGACAGGATTTTCTGTTTTGGATAATAGTGAAATTAAATTTCACGCTCAGGAGACTTCTAGAGAGGAAGTTTTAAGGTTTTTTGATAGGATTAAAAAAGAATCTGAAAATGAAACTGGAGATAGATTTAAAGAGAATGATCCTTCAGAAAATCTTGAAGCTGGAGTTTATAAAGTAGTTCCTATTATACCTGTTTTTGAGGAGATGACAGAGGAAAATAAGGAAACATATATTGAAGCTGCTAATTATACTTTCAGTATTTTTTTTAGGGATGGTGTTGAGATTCTTAGGAATGCACTAAGGGATTATAGTGTGCAATTTGTTGCTGAGGGAGAGAAAGTTTATTTAACTAGTATTTATAATCCAAATGATGCTATTTATCCTGTATTAGATCAACAAGGAGATGTGATTGCTCCAGGTATATATAAGTGGTGGGAGGGTCATGATACTTATTCTTTCATGAATTCATTTGCAAGTGATCCAAATACAATTCCTATTGTAATTGTTTTAGAAATGGATGAAGGGAGTGTAAAAAAAACTGGTGGATTTACAGACAGGGTTTATGGATTTATTGTTATGACTATAAAACCTTCAACTTGCGGTACTGCCAGAACATTTGCCCATGAAGTAGGGCACTCTTTGGGCTTAGATCATGCCAGTAATCCTGGTAATTTAATGGTTAAAGATCCTTTCTGTGGAATAGATTATACTGATCATCAGGCAGGAGATGTTGTTTCGCATTTTAAAACTCCCGAATTAATTTTTGAGGATATTGGGAGGTATACACAAGAGGGTCCTGAGGGAATATGTTGGAATAATGTTTTGGATGAGGATGAGGAATGTGAAAAGAATTTCATTGCAATTGATCAAAGAACTTGTGTTGATGTTAGTGTTGATCCTCCAAATGCCAGAGATCCTAAATCTTCAAAAGTTGGAGTATGTGAGAAAAATCCACAAAGCCCAATGGCCTGCAAGTGCATAAAGATAACAGGCGGGAATCGAGACCCGTGGGATACTGGAAAACCTAAGTGTGGAAATGGTCTTCCAGATCTTGGAGAGGAGTGTGATGATGGAAACAGGGAGAATTGTGATGGCTGCACTGCTAGCTGCAAACTTGAAGACTGCACAAATACCCAGCAATGCCTTGGATGGGAGTGCAGCTCTGCAGTACCATGCACAGGTGCTGGTATTTTTTGCAATTCAGAAACATGCACCTGCGACAAAAGATGCTCAAGAGATTCTCAGTGTCCTCAAGGGGAATTATGCATAGGTGGTTACTGTAGACCAGAAGGAGAGTCAGATTGTGACAAGGACGAGGACTGCTCTATATGCCCTGTTGGAAGCGCTGCCTGCATAATGCATGAATGCTCCTGCTGCGGTGACGGAGAGGTTACTGGAGGGGAGAATTGTGAAGGTGAAGGAACAGAGTGTGACTTTTCTAAAGATCCGGAGACTGGATTTATATTTAAGGGAGAATGTGATGACTGTGTTTGCTTACCTGGGAATGTAAGATGGCCCGGAGGAGATCTTTTTAGTTCATAACCTTTTTTTAAGAAATTATTTATAGAATTTAATATTTTTAATTTCGTTATTTGAAATATCAAACATAGCAAATTGACTTTTTCCACCAAAACCTGAATTTAAGATAATTGTCTTCCCAATTCTATCTAAACCTTGATTTTCGTGCATATGGGCGCAAACGTGAATTAATGGCTGGTATTTGAGAATATATCTTTTATAGTATTCATCACCAACATGTTTTCCATTCATAGGACTTTTTTTATTCTTTACAATATCTAATTTTGTATCCCGTGGAGGATCATGCGCAAAAAAAATCGCTGTACCTTTTGATTTTTTAAATAATCTCTTTAATCTTATATTCCATTTTCTATTAAAAGCTTCAATATTTGTTCTTATTACTAAATCTTTCCTTTTGCTTAATTTCTTAGAAACAACTCCACGATACCCTGAATTTCCAATTATTGTAATTCCATTAATGCTAACTAAGTTATGTTTTAATAATTTAATATTTCTAAATTTAAATTTTTTGATAATCTCTCCAACAGAAAGAATACTTTTGGGCAGATTAACAATGTCAATTAATATTTTTTTATCATTATCAATAAAATCGCTATTACCGGTTATTAAAAATATTTGTTTCCCTATAGAATTTAATTTTTTTAGAATACTTGAAGTATCTTCACTAATGTTCTTGTATTCTTTATGCCATTTTTTGTCTGGCAATAGTTTATAGTAGACTGTTGAAGATGTAATTTTCTTCCAGTTCTTAAATTCAAAATTCCTAATAAAATCTGTATTTGGCAGATCTCCAGAACAAAGTATAACATCTACATTTTTTACAAATTTCAAAATTTTTTTTGGTAAATTGCCATGTAAACAGCCCACGCATAAAAATTTCATAATGAAGATTCAATTTTTTCTATTTTTAAAATTAACTAATCTTATTTTGATGATTAAATTTTTTCTGCCTTTTCCCAAATTGTTTCATAAAATCTTTTCATTAACTTGGTAAATTGAATATCTTTAATTAAAAGGGTTACATTAGATTCTATTAAGGCAATGAAGACTGCTTTGTTATCAATTATTTCAAAAGCAATATTTTTAATATCAAATCTTCTTTGTTTTAATTTTGGAACTAGTTTTTTCCATTTTTCTATACTTAGATTAGTAGTTTGATCATAATAGGCTAAAACCCTCAAATCAACTCCACTTTTAATGTTCTCTCTTGCCCTTCTAACCCAATCTGGTTTAACTTCTGATGTGGCTTTAAGCGCATAAGCGTAATTTTGCGGGCGAGGCATTTTCTTTACAATTTTATAAAAATCTCTTTTTCCTTTAGCAATTTCTATTGGCTCCTCAATTGTTGTATAAATTTTCTTAAGCTTCTTAATTTCTTCCTTTAATTGCATAGCTTTTTTTATGTGAGTATTAATTAAATTTTCAATAATCTCTGGAGAGGACGCTGCAAACTTCTTAGTTTTTTCAGGGATAACTGTTACTAGGCCTTTAGATGCTAGCGAGTTTAGAGTATCATAAATTCTTCCATAAGGGACATTAGATTCTCTTGAGATTTCTGATGCAACTGTTTTGCCTAATCTTACCAAAGCCTCATAAGCCAGTGCCTCATATTTATTTAATCCAAGCAATTCGAGCTTTATTTCTCTCATTCTACAACAACTAAAGTTGTGGCATATTTATAAATATTACTAATTAATGTTACTACCTATAGATAAATAAAAAATTATGGTGATAAATGAGAATGACAGAAATAATTGATTATAAAGGAAATAAAGAAGATGTGGCTTTGCTTTTGGATTTAGATGGTACTTTAATTGATTCAAAAGATAAATTAGCTAGAGATGTTCAAGCCACTTTTAGATTACTTGGAAAGAATATTTCACCAGAAGATGTTTGTAATGGGGATTGGGAATTAGTTGCTAAGAAATATGGTTTTAGCCCTGGAAAATTTTGGGATGCCTTTAGTAAAGCAAGAGAACCATGGGGTGTTTCTCTTAGAAATGGAAGGGTAAAGTTGTATGAAGATACTGTCCCTACATTAGATATATTAACTAGTAGTGGCTATAGAAATTTGGCTTTAGTTACAAGAAGTGAGCCTAAGGAAACACAGGAAAAGGTTGAGCATTTTAATTTAAGACCATATTTCAGGACAATTAAGGTTACCCCTACAAGTATAAGGGAATTTCCAAGAAAGACTAAGCAAGCCATAGAGGCTTTAGAGGAGATGAAAGACAGAGAAAGGAAATTTAAACATGTGTATGTTATTGGAGACTCTCAAGATGATGATATTGCAACAGCTGCTGAATTAAGAGATAAATTAGGTCAGGATAGAATTAAAATAGAGGGGGTTTATGTGAATAGGGAAAATAAACAACTTAATGGAGGAGTTGAGCGCGAGATTAAAAATCTTGCAAGTTTATTAGAAATTTTAAGAAGAGATCAAAATGGCGCATGAACCTAATGAAGAACAAATTAGGGGCATAATTAAAAAACATTTTTCTAATTGGGAGATTAAAGATATTAAGAGAATAAATGAGGGATATACTCATTATATGTATGAATGTGTTTGTGAAATTAAAAACAAGGTAATTAATTTTATTCTTAGAATTGGATTTAATAAAAAGGACTTTAGTATAGCTAAAGAATTATGGGTAATGAAAAAGTATTCAGAAATAGGAATATTGGCCCCTAAGGTTTATGGGAGTGATGTATCTAGAACTGAATTTCCTTTTGATTATGTTATAATGGAAAAGATTAATGGGGAATGCTTAGGAAAGATTTGGAATAATCTAAATAAAAAAGATAAAGCGGAGATTGCATTTTTGATGGGTAAACTTCTGGCTAAGCTACATTCAATAAGACTTGATAAATTTGGAAGAATTGATGAAAATGGAATTATTGAAGAGGAAGAATTTTCATTTAGAAAAATACCTAATGCTCCTTTAGAACCAGAATGGACAACTAAATTATTAAGCGATACTTTAAAGGATTTTGCCAGCATTATTTCTTTTAAACTTCTTACTCCTAAGCAAAGTTCTGATATTCTTCATTATTTGCATAGCAATATTTATTTAACTGAAAATGCTGAACCAGTTTTGATTCATAGTGATTTTCATCTAGATCATATTTTTGTTATTAAGGAGAATGGAGAATGGAAGATAACTGGAATTTGTGATTTTGAATTTGCAAGCTCGAGTGCTAAAGAGTTTGATTTTGTAAAAATTCATAGGCTTGGATTGTTAAATGACGAAAATTTTAAGAAAATGCTTTTAAAAGGTTATGGAATAGAGAAACTTCACAAAGAATTTGATAAAGTTGTTAAATTATATAGAATTGCTAGAGATATTGGCTTTGCGAAATATACTGCAAGAAGAGGAGATATGGAAATAACTAGCAAGACAATTTCAAATATTCTTGATTTAATAAGAGAAAGTAAATAGAAGTTATTCAAAGAGTTTTCTAAATTAATATTTTTAAAAAAAAAAAAAAACATAGGTGAAGCTTTGAGCTGTTAGTAGCTGCAGGCTGAATGCCTCGTTGCCTTGGCACTTACACCTCAGCCCTATCAAACTCCTGTTCTAGGAGCGCTCTCTATCTCTTTTCGAGGAGCCCTTCGTCCTTAGATGCTTTCAGGTCTTATGGCTGTAGCGCGTAGCTGCCCTGCCTGCCTTGTCAGACAACAGGTACACCAGAGGCGCCGAA